>JAHZJA010000682.1 GCA_022601155.1 Deltaproteobacteria bacterium
CGGCTCCGTCATCGCGAGGCTCCACCGTCAGGGTGAACCGTCCCACGGGGGTCTCGATGGTCTTGCTCGCGGGCATCCGGGAGAAGCGGTGCCCCGGCGGCAGCACGTAGCGCAGCTGATAGACCTCGGTCGACGGCAGGTCGAGCACCAGGTCGTGCTCGCGCTCGGCGGTGCTGGCCAGCGCGGGGGTCAGTCGGGAGTCACGACCCAGCACGTTGAAGCGGCGCCCCGACTTGTCGCCCGCCGCCCAGGTCGGCACCTGCAGCATCGCCTCGACCTTGGCCGGGAGCAGGATGTCGTCGAGCCCGGGCGCACTCACATCGCGGACCTCGACCCCGGGAAACACGTCACCGAACGCCGAGGCGAGCCGTTCATTGCGCTGCTCGGGTGACTGGAACCGGTAGCGAACCGACGACGCGCCTCCACCCCACACCGTGATCGCGTGATCGACCCGGGCGGAGCCATCGGTGCGCAGGGTGACCTTTTGCTCGGTGCGTCGCCCGTTGTCGGCCGCCGCGCTCATCGGGATGGTCCGCAGGTCGGCCCCTGCCCCATCCTCGATCACCAACACCGTGGCCCCCTGATCGTTGGAGGGCAGCTCACCGGGGCCCGACCACTCGGCGGTACCGTCGAGGAACAGGTCGAACGCGGGGACGTAGGTGATGGCGTGGTTGAAGGCGGCGAGGCTGGCCGTCTTGCCCGGCAAGGTGCCCTGGTCTCGGGTCCGCACCAGCACCAGATGACTGTCGATCCCGACCTCGGCCAACATCACCTTGAGCAGGCTCGCCTTGTCTTTGCAGTCGCCGAATCGGCGGCTGTAGATGTCCGTGGTGCGGTAGGGCTTGTAGCCGTGGATGCCGAACTCCAGGCCCACGTAGCGGGTATTGCGAACCACATGACGGTAGATGGCGTCGACCTTGGCCCGGTCGCTGGCATCGGCGGACAGTCCGGCCACGGCCTGCGCCACCCCCTCCCGGATGTTGTCGTCGACCACCAGTTGCTCGCGGACGAGGTTCCAGTACCAACGTCCCACGTCGTCCCAGTTCTCGTACGTCGACACGTGCAGGTACTGACCGACCTCGGTCCATCCCGGCATGGCGCGCTCGGCCTTGATGCCGGGGACATCGCTGGCGACGAGGCGATAGGTGGTGTTGCCGTCGTCTCCGCGCTTGTGCTCGACCGGGCGGTTGAAGTACAGCGGCTTGTCGCTGGGTGCCTCGAGCACGTACTCCACGTGCAACCGGGGCTCGCCGCCCTGCAGCGGCATCAGGTCTCCGAAGTACTCGTCGAACATGTTGCGGGCCGCGACGTCGCGCCGCAAGAACGCCACCTCCAGGGTGTCGCCAACCCGCAGCCCGGGGAACTGCACCTGTACCTGACGCTGGTCGTAGTACATGCGGTATCCGGCCGAGGCGAGCCCGTAGATCCGCGTCTCGCCCAGCTCCTCGATGGTACCGTCCTTGCGGTGCACACGAGCCCGCCGAACCTCCACGGTGCTCTCGGCCGGGTCGTAGACCATGCCCTGCACGGCCTGGCGACCGATGCCACGATCGTCGAGCACCCGAATCACGCGATGGTCGAGCCGCTCGGTGAGCCCGTTGGGCAGCACCTGCACCACCACGCGATGATGGAGGATGCCCGAGTCCTTGCCCTTCCAGTCCTTGGGCGTGTCGCGTGCGCCCAGCTTGGCCAGATCGACGTCGTAGCGGGCGAGGAGGTCGTCGGGTCGATCGTCGTCGAGGCTGGCCAGCAGGTCGCGCACTGCGGGCTGCTGGGGGCGCAGGGCCAAGGAGCGCTCGAGGCTCGAGGCGGCGCCGGCCTTGGATCCACTGCGCAGCAGCAGTCGCCCCATCGACGCGTGGAGATCGGCGGCCTGCGGGGCCAGTGCGATCGCACGACCCAGAGCGGCACGGGCTGCCCCGATGTCGCCGCGGGCCAGCTCCAGCTCGGCCAGGCGAGCGTGCACTTCGGGCACCCCCGGGGTCCCCCGCGCGGCATCGCGGGCCAGGGCTGCCGCATCGTCGGGTCGGCCCAGCTCCATGAGCGCCGCGATCCGGGTGGCCGTGGAGCCCCGCTGGGATCCACGCTCCCGCTCCAGCGCCGCCAGGGTCTCGAGGGCTTCTTCGGTGCGCCCCTGGCCCAGTAGACGCCCGGCCAAGTCTCGGCGCAGCGTGGTGGAGGCGGGGAACCGCTCTGACAGTTGCCGCAGCTTGTCGGTCGCCAGCCAGCGGTACCCGTCGTCGACCAGACGATCGACCACCGCCGCCGCGATGCGGGCGTCGTCGGGGGCCATGCGATGGGCTTCGTCCACGCGGGCCCGGTAGCGGTCCTCCAGACCCAGAGCGCGGTCGCGCCATGCCAGCTCGAGCAGCAATTCGCCCAGCAAGGGGCGACTGCGCTCACCGTCGGCCCGCGCGCGGCTGATCGCCAGGTCGAGCGCGCGACGGCTGGTCTCGAGGTCACGGTCGACCAGGGCGTGCATCCAGGCCGAGCGGGTCGACTTGACCTGAGCATCGACACGGCCGGCCAGCTCCACGCTCGAACGGTCGTCGCGATCGAACGGATGGCTCCAACGATAGAACTCCACCAAGGCCAGACCCGCCGTCCCCGAACCGGGTCGCTTGGACGAGGGCGTACGGGCTCCGGGATAGTCGCGCTCCAGCAAACCGCGGAGCGATCGCGAGTCGGCTTCGGTCTTGGGGGTCACCACCGGCCCCGCCGTGGGGGCGGCCAACGGCGCGCCGGATGGAGGCTCTGCCACCGCGTCGAGGCCGTCGATAGGCGCCCCCGAGGGCAGGCTGAGGCGGGCGTAAAATCCCCACATGCCCGACTGGGCGCTGGTCTTGACCAGCAACCGATTCCACCCCGGCTCGAGCGTGACGGGGTGTGCCTCTTGGAGCGGGTGCGGAGAGCGATACGCATCGCCCGTGCCGACCAACGTCGGGCCGACCCAGGCCCGGTACGGCCCGCCGCTGCCCATGTGGAGCACGGCGGGGGTGCGGGCATCGACGTGCACCCAGCTGGTCGCGTAGCCCGTGACGTCTTCGTTGGGGCGCAGCAGATCATCGAACGAGACGTAGCCGCCCCGCGGGATGCCTTCGTAGTCGTACGTGCGCCACGACAGCGGCTCGCTGGGCAGCTTGCCGAACATCACTTGGGTGGAGGAAAACGGCTCGAGCTGCGGGGCGAAGGCCTCCTTTTCGCCCTTGCGCCCGGCGTTGTCGAACGGCCCCGCGATCTGCCAGCTGGTCAGGTAGCCCTCGTCCGAGAGCCGCTGGTGGGCGTTGGCCAATCGTCCCTGATCTTCGAGCAGTCGCGCCCTCAGATATCCGGCGTAGCTCCGCACCAACGGATGTCGGCTGCGGTCGTCGGCGACATCGTCGACGAACCGCGCCAGCGTCCCGGCTGGGAGCTCGCCTTGCAGCATGGGGAGCAGCCCCGTGAGCGCCAGCACGGCCCTGGGTGATCGCCCGCGATTGCTCGCGAGCACGGCCTTGCGTCGGTCGAGTTCACGGGCCCACCACCCCGGGCCGTCATCGGCCGAGACGGTCTCCAACACCGTGGCCGGCGTCGCCGCGCTCGAGCCCAAGGGAAGCAGTAGACCAAGCGCCAACAGCAACGGGGGCACACGAAGGGCGGGGGCGCTCATGGGCGCGAATCATGGAACATCGCACCGCCCCGTGCCATAGTTTCGGGACATACCGTGATCCTTGCGCTTGTCCAGACCTTACGGCCACGTCAGTGGGTCAAGAACTCGTTCGTTGCCGTCCCCCTATTCTTCTCCCTACGCCTTCTGGAGCCCGACAGCGTGCTCCGTACCGCCGCGGCCGTCGGCCTGTTCTCGCTGATCGCCGGGTGTGTCTACGTCCTCAACGATCTCGTCGATGTCGAGGCCGACCGGGCCCACCCGAAGAAGTGCCACCGGCCGATCGCCTCCGGCGCGCTGCCCACCGCCGCCGCCCGCACATTCCTGGTCGTTGCCGTCCCCGTGCTACTGGCCCTGGCGCTGTGGCTCGAGCCCATGTTTGCGGCCGTGCTGGGCACCTATTTCGTCCTCAACGTCGCCTACAGCTTCCGGCTCAAGCAAGTCGCCTATCTCGACGTCCTGCTGATCGCGCTGTTCTTCATCCTCCGCGTGCTGGCGGGGGCCTACGCCATCGGTGTCCCGGCCTCCCCGTGGCTGCTGGGGGGCACCTTCTTGCTGGCGCTGTTCCTCGGATTCGGTAAGCGTGCGCACGAGCTGGCCACCGCGGCCGAGGCCAAGAAACAACGCGCCGTCCTGGCCCGCTACAACCTCACCGGCCTCAAATGGATGCTGCACGGCCTGGCCGTGGCGGTGGTCGTCTACTACGCGGCCTACACCCAAAGTGCCCAGACCATCGCGGCATTCGGCACCGACGCGCTCATCTACACCCTGCCGCTGCCGGTCGTGGCGATCTTGCGCTTCATCGTGCTGGCGACTGGGCGCAAAGACTCCGAGAGCCCCACCGACGGTATGCTCCGCGACCCGTTGTTCATGGCGGCCATCATCGGCTACGTGATCAGCACCGGGGCCGTCCTGTACTGGGGCTGACCCGGCCCGGCCGCGACGGCCAGTCGTGGTGATCACGTCCGGGAAACCGCCATCGGGCGGGCTTGGGCGGTGGCATCTCCATGCGGGCCTCGGTTCCCCCTCCCGGGCTCAGCGCCATCGTGGTGGTGCAGGGGCTTCGGGTTATCGAACGCGCGTGCCCCGCTGCCGTGGATCCCAGGATGGGGTGGAAGTGGCGCGAGTTGGCGAAGGATCGGGCGCCTCGGGTGATCGGGCCCGGGATCGTCCGACCGTGGACCCAGGAATCGGCGTGGCCTTGAAAGCGGTGTGGGCGCGGTTGGGCGACGTGTCCCCGGGAGCCCGCCGCCATCGGGATGACCGCCGTCTCCTCGCGCGGCCTGGTGTCCCAATCGGTCGCCGTGGATCCAATGGTTCGAAGCGGCTGATGCCGTGCGCCACAGCGCGCAGCACCTGGCCTCGATCTCCGCCGTGCGACGTCCACCCGCCACCACCGCTTCCCCTGCTCGCGGCAAGACCGTCGGGCTCCCGCACCGTCGCACCGGTGCATACGGCAGGCCGCCTGTCTCCACCGTCACCTGGACTCCGACAGGTCCTCGCGAGGCCGTGACCCCGCGCAACAACGGCCGCCTTCGGCCCGCGTCGGTTGAAAACGCCCGGCAGCCACTTTGGGTTGATGTCTCAGCCGAAGCCGCGCTGACAGCGTTGTCGGCATCACGACCGCTTCGCCACGGGCTGCAAGCGACTGTACCCTTGGCGCGGCGCCGGTCATCCGCATCGACGCCGTGCCCCCCGTGCCCCGCTGGCGACTCCATCCCCTCCGCAACTGGCCGCTGTCGATCAAGCTGGCGACGACGGTGCTCGTCATTGCCGTGATCCCGCTGCTGCTGGTGGCGTGGATCAACGCGACCGCGGTGGAGTCGCTGTCGCTGTCGCGGGAGACCCACAACCTGGAGCGACGCGCGGCGGCGGCCGCCCGGCGGCTGGAGGAACGCGTCGGACGACTGCGGGCCTACGTGGAGCTGATGGCCGAGAATCCGACCATCCTCCGGGCGATGCGTGATGCGCCCTCGGCCCTCGCCGCGCCCGATCCCAGCCCCGTCGCCCAGGGCTGGGACGCACGCCACCCAGAGATCTACACGTTGCTGGTCAGCTTGCGGCGCGCCAACCCGTGGTTTGCCAACGTCTATCTGCTGGGTGCCGACGGTGTGTGCATCGCGACCAGCGAGCGCGCCGAGAAGCCCTCGATGGTGGGGCGGCCGTACGACTACCGTCCGTACTTCCAGGCGGCGATCGCCGACCGGGCCCCCTTTGTCACCGATGTCCTCGAGAACGCCAACAGCCCCGGCACGGCCATCTTCGTGTCGGCGCCCGTCCTGGTGGGCGAGGCGGTCGCGGGCGTCGTGGTGCTCAAGGTCGACAGCGGAGCCCTGCACGATGTGGTGGCCGACCTGGCCCGGACCGGCGGCAGTGCACTGCTGGTCGATCGCTTCGGCGTGGTGGTGAGCGACGCATGGACCGGCACGTTGCGGGGTGCCGACGATCCGCAGAGTCTGCAGTTCCATCCGTTCGCCTCGGTCGCCCGCTTCGACACGTTGTTTCGGCAGACACGGCGCTACGGCAACCCCGACGGCGAGCATTATCTCGACCGTGTGCAGCAGCCCCTGGCCTTAGACTCTCTGTGGAACTCGTTGCAGCAGCGGCGCAGCGGAGCGGCCGAGCACCTGGTGCCCACCGCGTTTGGGACCAAGGTCGTCGCGACGATGGTGGGGTACGCCCCCGTGATCGCGGACCGTGGCGAGCCCTATGGCTACGTCGTGCTGGGTGAAGCTGCGGCGTCGTTTCGCAGCCCGCTCCACGCCATCGCACGCTCCGCGCTGCTGCGTTTTGGGTTGGTGGCATTCGGCGTGGCGCTGGTCATCGCACTGCTCATCCGACGGTTTTCGCGACAGGTCGTGGACCTGGCCGACGGCGCCCGGCGACTGGCCGACGGTGAGCGAGCGAGCCTGTTGGCGCTCCACCGTGGCGATGAGCTGGGCATGCTCGCAGCCAACATCCAACGGCTGGCCGACCACGCGCAGGAGGCCGTGTCCTCGGAACGACAGGCCCGCCGCGACAGCGAGCAGGCCCGCGACACCGCCGAGGCTCTGGCCCACGCCCGCACCGAAGCGGTGACGCGGGCCCAGTCGGTGTTGGCGTCGATTCAGCAGCGCCTACTGCCATCTGCCCGGGGGCAGAGCACCCGTGATGCGCAGCGGACCTTGATGCCCGCGCTGGCGAGTGCCGCCATCGATCTGGCCGCGCTGGGCGACGATCCTCCCGTGCCGCGCATTCGGTCCGTGAAGCTGCCTGCCCTCGCCGAAGAGGTCGTCGGTGCCCGGATCGACGATGCGCCCCAAGGGCGGTTGACGGTGGACGTGGAGGGCGAGCCGGCCGCCGTACAGACCGACCCCGACATGCTCCGGCGTATCCTCGAGCACCTGGTCGACAACGCCTGCAAGTTCACCCGGCGCGGCGACGTGAGGATACGGGTGCGTGCGCACGATGACGGCGTGGCGATGGCCGTGGTGGACACGGGGATTGGCCTCACCGCGCGTCAGGCCGCGCGGATCTCTGCGGAGAGCACCGAACCCATCGGCGCGGGAGGGATCGGACTTTGGGTCACGCGGAGGCTGGCCCACGTGTTGGGCGCCTCGCTGGAGGCCGAGGGCGAGGTGGGCAAAGGCAGCACGGTCACCATCACGGTGCCTCACACGGCCCCGAGCGAGCCCCCCACCCCAGCGGGCGGATCTCCCGCGCCCGCGTCCAAAACGGCGTGAAACCCCATCTAGGGCCGGCCAATCGTCGGTGGGAGTCCCTGGCGGCTTGTGGCATAGTCCCGCCCCACCATGACGGGCCCTGACGACGAGCCTGCCCCCGATCCCGCCCCCGCACCACGTCCGCGGTGGCTTCGCATCCTGCGGCTGGAGTTCTTCGACACCGTCGTCGACGCTGGCTTCCGCTGGTTGCTGTGGGCGATGATCATCGGGGTCGGTCCCGGCCTCGCGCTGTGGCCACCGCTGCACCGCAGCGACCCCAAGTTCGTGCTCGACGATGTCAGCCGTCACCTCATC
>JAHZJA010000683.1 GCA_022601155.1 Deltaproteobacteria bacterium
CCGGGCGATTGTGAGGCGTGACCCTTCACGAGTCTGTGCTGCTTCGTTCCGCGGGCCGGCTGCTGGTGTTCCTATTGATCGCGCCTGCGTGCACCGACCGCGATGCCGAGCCCCGCGACGACGCGGGGGACGATACGGCGGGGACGACTTCGTCGACCGGTTCAGCCGACGATTCGAGCGAGACAACCGAAGACACCGAAGAAGCCGACGGGACCGAGCTCGCCATACACCAATGTCGCTGGTTGCATTCCCCCATGACGGTCGACTTCATGGGCAACCTCCTCGTCACCGCAGCGGACGGCGAGGACACTTGGTCCCTCGCCATATTCGCCCGAGCTCGACGCGGCCGGGACGGGGCCGGGATCGGAGTTCATGGGGGGTCGATGGAATCGACACCCGACTCGGAGGGAAGTGTCTTCGTGATCGGGTCCGATGTTCTCCACGAGGTTGCCCCTCGAATCGCTCGATCTGGTGGTGGCGAAGGGACCTGCGTCGCCAGGGGGGCTGTCGCTCGCGAGCGCCGGGCTCGGGCGGTGAGACCTTGCCGGGATGCGCGCTGGCGACCGTGGGAGTGGCTGTCGCGGACTCACTGTGGCCGTCGATGCGGCGAGCGACTCGAGGCCCCGATGGTGGTGCTCGGGGCTTCCGCGTGGATGATCCACGCGACATCGCTCGCCCGGCCGCGGGGGAGCGCGGACTATCTGCTGGTCGTACCTGGCCCGGGGTTGGGATGGGCTGCGAGCCGGGTACCACCGACGTGGTTCGGTCCGCGCTCGCCCCATGATGACGAGCTGACGACTCGGCTGGCCGAGCCCTACGGTGTGCACATCAGCGGCTGCCGACTCGCCACACGGGGACGCCGCGGACTTCGTCGGCGACGATCTCGCCCGCGATGACCTCACCGGTGGCTCCGCGGGCACGGTACCCGGCGGCGCGGTGCAGCGCGGCGCTGTTGCGAGGCTTGGGCACGGTGTTGGCCCGGGCTTCGGCGCCATTGCTGCGGCTGTCGCGGGCGGGCCGACGACGGAGGCGAGGCGCCGAGGGCTCGCGCTCGGGGGAAGCTTGGTGGAATGGATCGGTGTCGGCAGCCCACGGAGCCTGGCGTGATGGCTGAGGCTGGGTGACCGCTCGCTCGGCCGCACGGCGGGCGGTGGGCACGTCGTGGAGGTCGCGCGCCATGGGCTGGATGCGGGTCACGAGCCGCTCGCTGGGGTCCTCGAGGATCAAGGTGGGCTCGGCGGCCGGGAGGGGCTGGGTCGCCGCCTGCTGCTCGGGGATGGGAGCCGATGCGGCCGCCACGGCCAGCTGGGTTGCAGCCTGCGACGTGGCCCAGGAGCGGGTTCGGGGTGCATCCCGCTCGGTGACCGTGGCACTGTGGCCAGGACGCTCGGACGGAGCCATCGCCTGCTGGTACAGGGCCTGGAGCTTGGCGGGCGCCCACATGAAGCCGGGCCAGCGATCGAGGCGCTGGAGGGCAGCCTCGGCGGAGCTCATGCGGCGGGCGAGCTCGGGCTCGAGCAGCGCTCGCAGCACGCCCAGCAAAGGGGCCGGCACGTCATCGCGAGACAGGGTGGGCACCCGGTCGCGATGGATCTCGTGGACCATCGCGTCTTCGTCGGCGCAGTGCCAGCGGAAGCGACGACCATCGAGCAGCTCGTAGAGGACCGCACCCACGGCGTACAGGTCGGAGCGGTGATCGGGTCGACCATCGAGCAGCTCGCGGGACGCGTAGGCCAGCGTGTGGAGACCACCCGAGAGGTTGGACGCCGAGTCGGTGGCGGAAGCTGCCTGGGCGTGATCGAGGGTGACCTCGCCGTTGGGACCGATGAGAATGTGGCGCGGGCAGATGCCCAGGTGCAGCGCCTGTGCGTGCCCGTCGGTCATGGGGCCATGGACGACGCAGAGATCCCGAAGCACGGACGCCGCGATGTAGGCGGCGGTGGCGACGGGCCACGGTCGACCCAAGCGCTGTGCCAACGCAGCCAGCGTGACCTGGCCTCGTTGGGACTGTCCGGACTCTTGATTCATACGTGGGACGGCGTTTGCGGCGCCGTGGCGGAGGACCACCTCGGTGCATCGGCTGCCATGGCTCCCCTCGATTTAAGCCGGACAAGCGGGGCGGCGCATCCAATTGAAACCAAATCGTTCTCAATCGGGCTTGCGGCCCGTCGCCAACCCATGGGTCAGGATGGGCCATACCGCGCTGCGTAGATCGCGATGTGTGGACTTGTGTGATCGGTGAATGCAAGTGGTCACATGCCGACAACCCGCACTTCGGGGACCCATGCCCCACCCACCAGTTCACGAACGCGACGGTCTTCTTCGGCTAGGCGAGTACCTGACGGCATAACCATGACGCGCGGCGGCTGCAGCTCCTCGCGCTGACGCAGATAGTCGTACGCGGGGGAGCGGCGCCGCAGGCTCTGATCGATGCGCTCGGAGAGGAACCCCGTGAGCTCCGGGGCGACGTAGCCCTGCACCTCGATCTTCACCAACAGGGCACGAGGCCGATGGCGCTCCACTCGCTGGGTGCCCGTGCGCGCGAACCATCCGAGCTCGGTGTCCTTGAAGGCATCGGGCAGGCGCATGGACGCCGCCGCCTGATGAGCCGCGACACCCCGCGGCACGCTCCGCGGATCGGGACCGATCTCGGCGGCCACCAGCGCAGGATCTTCTCGATAGAAGGCCTGGCGGATGCTGGCGGTGAGCCAGGCCCCGGCCACGGTACAGCCCTCGAGGGCGACGTCGGGCGGCGCGGCGGGCAGTCGTACGACGCGAGGGCGCGGGAACGGGGCGGCCTCCGTCGGCGGGTCGAAGCCCACGACTCGGACGTGCTCGTCGGTGCGCAAGCGCAAGAACCCCAGCGGCGACGACAGCACCAGCTCGTAGCGCTGGCCCAAGATAGCTCGTTCGGGGAGCACCGTCTCGCTGGCATAGACCCGGCGCGCATCTTCTTCGGGGTTGCCGTAGGGGAGCAGCTCGATGATCTGACTGCCCACCGCTAGGGTCACCGCGTGGTCGGGGGGGCGCAACGTCGGCAGACCCAGGCGCCCGCTCCGATAGATCCACCCCGCGGTGGCCACCCGCACCCGGCTCCGCACCGGGTTGCCGCGGTCGTGCTCGGCGAGCACCATCCTCAACGATTGGAGGCGGCGCTCCAGCGGGCCGCGGTAGACCGACTCGAGCCAGCGCAGCGTGAGCACGCTGGGCACCAGCATCAGCTCGGGGTCGAAGTCTTCGAGGCGGTCGAGGACGGCATCGGGTGCGTCGATCCGGTCGATGGCGAGGACTTCGGCGTCGAGCGCCCGCACGTCGTCGCGGGCGATGCGGTCGACGATGGGATCGACGTTGTGCCCGCGGAGCAGGGCCACCCTGCGCACGGTGGTGTTGCGACGCAGCTGTCCCCAGGTGGAGACCACCTCGGCTCGCTCACGGCTTCCGCCCGCCAGCTCGCGTGCACGGTCTTGGTCGGCGTCGGAGAGGCCGAACCCGAGGTGTTGCTCGACATCGCGTTCGTGGCGAGCGCGATCCATGATGGGGAGTGAGGCGCGGAGATCGTTGAGGCTTCGCAGGCGCCCCAGCCCCAGCTCACGACCGAGCCGGCTCGGACCGAGCTGCTCGACGATCTGGCGCAGACACTGCTGCCGTGCGGAGACGGGCGAGGCCACGGACCACCAGGGTCGCCGAAAAGCCTCGATACGAAAAGGTCAGCCGACGACCGCAACCCGCGTCACCGCGCAGCTGGTGGTCAGACCCGTGCAAGGCCGCAGCACCGCCCCGTCGATGGTGGCTTCGGTGGGCACCGGTCGGGGCCCGGCCGAGCCGAGCCCCGCGGGGTCGCTTGTCAGTCGAAGCGCAGGGGCTCCCGCCCGTCGATCTCGATCTGCAGCGGCTCGGCGCCCCAGATGTCCGAGGCGTACTCCGAGATCGTGCGGTCGCTCGAGAACCGACCCATGTTGGCGAGGTTGGCGACCACCATCCGCGTCCAGCGATCGGGATCTTGGTAGGCGGCGTCGACACGCTCCTGGCACGCCCAGTAGCTCTCGAAATCGGCGCACACCAGGTAGGGGTCGTCGTTCCACAGATAGCGAATGACGGCGCCGAACCGATTGGGGTCGTCGGGGCTGAAGAAGCCCGAGCCGATGAGCTCCAGGGCGTCGTGCAGGCGCTCGCTGTTCTCGATGGAGTGGCTGGGCTTGTAGCCCCCCTGCTTGAGCTCGGCCACCTGCGCCGCGTCGAGGCCGAACAAGAAGAAGTTGTCGGCGCCGACCGCCTCACGGATCTCGATGTTGGCGCCATCGAGGGTGCCGACCGTCAGCGCGCCGTTCATGGCGAACTTCATGTTGCCCGTACCCGAGGCCTCCTTGCCCGCCATCGAGATCTGCTCGGAGACGTCGGTGCCGGGGATGATGGTCTCGGCCATCGAGACCCCGTAGTTGGGCAAGAACACCACCTTCAGTCGGCCGTGCATCGCCGGGTCGGCGTTGATGGTGTCGGCGACGTCGTTGATGAGCTTGATGTGGAGCTTGGCCGTCGCGTAGCCCGGGGCGGCCTTGCCTCCAAAGATGAAGGTCCGGGGCACGCGCGCCTGGCTGGGGTCGGCCTTGAGCGACTGGTACAGCGCCACGATATGGATGCAGTTGAGCAGCTGCCGCTTGTACTCGTGCAGACGCTTGACGTGGACATCGAACAGCGAGTCGACGTCGATGTCGATTCCGGTGCGGGCCGCGACCAACGCGGCCAGGTCGTGCTTGTTCTGGCGCTTGATCGTCTGGAGGATGCGGAGCAGATCGACGTCGTCGCCGTGCTCGGCCAGGCCTTCGAGGCGGTCGAGATCGGTGAGCCACCCCTCACCCAACCGGCGGGTAATCAGCGCCGTGAGCCGGGGGTTGGACTGCATGATCCAGCGGCGCGGCGTCACCCCGTTGGTCTTGTTGTTGAACTTGTGGGGCCAAAGCTGGGCGAAGTCGGGCAGCAGCTGGCGCTTGACGAGGTCGGAGTGCAGCTGGGCCACACCGTTGACGCTGTGGGAGCCCACGACGGCGAGGTGGGCCATGCGGAGCTTCTTGCCGTCGCCCTGCCCGGCCACGATCGACATCCGGTCGAGGCGCACGTCGTCGCCGGGGGAGTGAATCTGCACTTGCCGCAAGAAGCGGCGGTTGATCTCGTAGATGATGCCCAGGTGCCGCGGGAGCAGGCGCTCGAACATCGAGACGGGCCAGGTCTCGAGCGCCTCGGGCAGCAGGGTGTGGTTGGTATAGGCGACGGTCTTCTCGGTGATCGACCATGCCTTGTCCCAGCCCATGTCCTCCTGGTCGAGCAGCACCCGCATCAGCTCGGCCACCGTGATCGCGGGATGGGTGTCGTTGAGCTGCAGCGCGACCTTGTCGGAGAACGCGTCGAAATTGGTGTGGGTCTTCTTGTAGCGCCGGATGATGTCGGCAATGGAGCAGCACACGAAGAAGTACTGCTGCTTGAGCCGGAGCTCGCGGCCCTCGGCCGAGTCGTCGTTGGGGTACAGGACCTTGGAGATCGTCTCGCTGACCGATTTCTCCTCGACCGCCCGACGGTAGTCGCCGTCGTTGAACACCGAGAAGTTGAACTCCTTGGTGGCCCGGGCTGCCCACAGTCTCAGGGTGTTGACGGTGTTGTTGCCGTAGCCCGCCACCGGGGTGTCGTAGGGCACGCCGAGGACCTTCTCGGTCTCGACCCACTGCACCCGGAGCTCGCCACGCTCGTCGGTGCGCTCCTCCACGCGGCCGTACATGGGGACGGTGATCGTGTACTCGTGGCGAGGAATCTCCCACGGCGTGCCGCGGCCCAGCCACGCGTCGCCGCGCTCGACCTGCCAGCCCTCCCGCAGCTCTTGCATGAAGATCCCGTACTCGTAGCGGATGCCGTAGCCGTAGCCGGGCAGGCCCATGGTGGCCATCGAGTCGAGAAAGCACGCGGCCAGTCGCCCGAGGCCGCCGTTGCCCAGGCCGGGGTCGTGCTCTTGCTCGAGCACGGTGCTCAGCTCCACGCCGTAGTCACTGAGGATCTGCTTGGCGAGGTCGTAGACGCCCAAGCTCATGAGGTTGTGGCCCAAAAACCGCCCCATGAGGAACTCGGCCGACAGGTAGTAGACGCGCTTGACGTCCTTGTCGGTGTATTGCCGCTGGGTTCGAATCCACCGCTGCACCAGTCGGTCACGCACCGCGTGCGAGATCGCGTTGTACACGTCCAGCGGTGTCGCCGAGTCGGGTGCTTTCATGCACGTGTACAGCAGATGATCGAGTACGGCACGCCGGATCGTGTCGGGGTGAACTCCGGTTCGATCGTCCTCGACGACGACCTTGGTGGCGTGGGTGGAGTCGCTGTCGTTCATGGAGAGTCGTCTTCGAGGGTGAGGTCGATGCCGGGCATGCCGGTCTCGTAGTCGAGGCCGTTGCGGTCGATCCATTCGAGCAACTGGGCTCGCAGCGCCGTGGTGTCGGCGGGGCCGGGCTTTTGCAGGTCGTGCAGCATCCGGCGGCGCTGCTGGATATCCCGCGGGCTGTTCATGCGCAGGAAGACCGCTTCGAGCTCGGCGATGGAGGAGGGGGGGGCACCGGACTCGGTC
>JAHZJA010000684.1 GCA_022601155.1 Deltaproteobacteria bacterium
CCCGCCTGAATCCTCGCCCGCGCGGTGACGTGGCTGGATATCGGCGCTGCCCGACCAGCGCCGGGTGCGGTCAACGCTCGCCCGCCGTCGGGGGATGGCGAGTGGTGACCCCGTCGAAGCGGCCTTCGACGGGCCGCACTTCCGCTGCCGCGCTCCGGGGGGGCAGGTGCACGCCCTGCAGAGCAGGGCGACGAGGGCGCTCGGTCGTGGACGGCAGCGCGACGACGGCCGGATACCCTACGACAGCCGACGAACAACGCATGCGGGCGCCCCCACCATGCCCGAGGTGGGGGCGCCCGCCTTCCTTCACGCCGTCTCCACGGCGTTGCTACGGGCAGCCGCCCTGCACGTACTGGCACTGTGCGTTGACGCAGCAGTGGTCGGCGGGCCATCCCAGCGCTTGGTCGCAGTGCGCATCGGCTTGGCACTGGGCGACACAACCCCCACCGTTGGGATCACACAGCAGATCGGGACCATCGTCGGCGCAGATGATCGCCTCCGGACCCGAGCACGCGAACATCGGCTGGCACTCGGCCTGGGCCGCGTAGTGCTCGCAGTACATCTCGTCTTCGCCCCAGTACGGCGCGTGGCCACAGACCGACTCGGGGCACTGCCACGAGGGCGGACCATCATTGACCGACCAGCACGTGCCGACGTTGGGCCCGAAGTCGGCCCCGTAGCAGCTCATGGCGGGGTCGTTGCCGAATGCCAGACAGTCGTCGCCCTCGGTGCACGAACAACCGAGCCGAGTGTCGTTGGGCCCGCCGTTGGCGCTGCAGCGGCGGCATACACCCCAGCCGTCTTCGTCGGCGCACACCCGCTGCTCTCCGCCCACGTCGTTGCAGTAGTAGAGGTCTCCCTTTGCGTCGCGGTAGGTGCCATCGGGGTGGAACTCGCCGCCGTCTTCGTTGAACCAGTCGAGCAGGCTGCCCAGATCGCGGTCGCTGGGGTCGGTGGGGCGGCAGGGCCCGCCCACACAGTCCAGGTGGCCGTAGGTGGCGGCACAGCCGGCCGGTCCCAGGAGATCACAGTCGGCGCGCTGCTGGGGATTGAGGCAGTCGGCGTAGCTCCCGGGGGCGTTGATGGCGATACCGCCGTGACAGGTGGAGGTTCCGATGACGGTGCACTCGGCGTCGCACGACAGGTCGCCCATGTCGAACCCGAAGTCCTTGCAGTCCATCCCCGCGGGGAACATGCCCGGCTCGCATGCCTCGCCGGGGTCGGTCACCCCGTTGCCACACATGTTGCAGGCGCCCTCGACGAACCTGCAATCGTCGTTGCAGTGCAGCTGTCCGCCCTCGAACCCGAAGTCCTTGCAGGTCAGCCCACCGAGGTCGTCGCCGTCGCAGCTCTCGAGACCCTCGATCTCTCCGTTGCCGCAGTACTCGGCATTGTTGACCAGCTCGATGGAGTCGATGAACAGCTGTGCGGGCGGTCCCGAAGTCGTCGGGTCCACCGTCAGCCGGACTGTGCGGAGGATCTCGAGGTCCACGCCTTCGAAGTCCGCCAGCGGGACGCGCACGGTCTGGGCGTGAGGCTGGAGATCACCTGGCGCGAGGCCGCAGTCGGGGTGCCGCAGGTTGACGTAGTCGCTGGCCTGGACCTCGTGTCCGATGATCGGCCCTTGATGCTCGGACTCGAGTCCGATGGTGAGATCGAACGCGGGTGATGGCGTGACGCAATCGTTGGCGTCCGGGACCACGCCGACGCGGAGGCTCAGCAGGTCGAAGCGAGAGCCGTCCAGCGGCTCGTCGAAGCGCATCTGCACGGACTCGGCCGTGGCCTCCCAGGCGAGGGTCAGCTTGGAGGGAATGCGGGGGCCGACCGAAGCGACCGCATCGACGCCACCGCCCTGGGCCGGGGAGGTCACTCCGGGAACGCGGGGGTCCCACTGGACCTGGATGTCATGGATCACCAACCGTCGCGCGCCGTCGTGGTTGCCCTCGACGTACTCGTTGAACACGGTCAGAGGATCGAGCGCCTCTCCGCACGCCTGTGGGAACGTCACACAGAACGGCCGGCTTCGATTGTCGTCGAAGTAGGTCATCATGTCGTTGTCGCCCAGCACGTTCCAGCGCAGGAACGCCCCAACGTAGGCCCGGCTGAGCAGGGCACCATTGCCCATGGGACCACCGCCGAATCCCCCCGTGCCCCCGAACTGATGGTGCGGGACATCGAAGGCCCACACCATCGCCTTGCGCATCACCTCGACGTTGGGGTCGAACGGGTTCGCCCACGGTTGGTCGGCGGGGTACTCGGTGGACGCCAGCTCGAACAGGGTGAGGCTCTGTCCGTCGACGTCGTCGTCGCGGGATCCCTGCAGCACCAAGAACGCTTCGGCTGCATCGTCGCGCAGGCTGGTCGACGCGATGATGTCCTGTTGATCGGTGATGGGCAGGGGGTTGCCGTCGACGTCATTGAAGCCACACGAGCTGACTTTGTTGTGGCACTGCGAGGCCGGAGCCAGGCCCACGACGGCGTCGACGTCCATGCTCGCCTCGAGCGCGTTGGTGCTCTCGGCCAGGCGGTTGGCGGTCATCACCGCCGCTTCTCCGCCGCGGCTGTGGCCCATCACCACGATCTGCTCCAGGTCGATGTGGGCGCTGAGTATGGCGTCGTTGGCGATGTGCCGGAGTGCACAGCGGGTGTACTCGGAGCGACGGCGCACGCTCGAGCCGAGCTGGAAGACGTCGACGCTCATGGCCGCGAAACCCTGACTGGCCAGATGCTCGAGCAGGGAGTCGTAGGCGTTGTAGTGCTGGCTGGCGCCCGGGCTGAAGATCACCAGGGGAACCTTGGTGGGGGGCCACTGTTGATTGAGCTGGGGGAAGAACGCATCGAGGCGAAGCTCGCCGGCATTGCCGTCGGCGTAGGCTAGGGCCATCGCCTGGGGGAGGTCGTGGCACAGCCCGGTGGCGAGGTCGCTGACGGTGTAGGTCTGGAGCGCGTGATCGACCTCGTAGGGGCCGGGGCACGAAGGAGAGCCGGCCGGACACCCCGCCAAGGCGGGCGCATCCGCGGCGACGAGATCGCCGTCGGCCGACGGTTGCTCGGTCTCGGGTTGAGGATCGCGTTGAAGGTCGGAGGACTCGGGCGTACACGCGGTCGCCAAGGCGAGCGCGCATGCCAACGAGCCCCAGGGGAGGGGACGATTCATGGGAGGGACAACTTTCCGGCGTGACGGGCCCCATTGGTTTGGGGCGATGCCGGTAGTGACCCCCGGGCGACCGCGGTTCGAGGAAATATGAAAATAGGACCCAGGCGCATCTACGAGCGCATGGGCGGCCGTTCAGCTCGGGGGGCTGAGCTCGCCGAGGTCGCGGGCCCAGCCTGGAACGACCCGCCGTGTGCCCACGCCCACCTCGAGTCCGCGCTCGGCACAGGCATCTCGCAACGCCGAGCGGGCCGCCGATAGCCGGCTCTTGATGGTCCCCCGGGCCACGGAGAACACTTCGGCGAGCTCCGTGGTCGACAGTCCCTCCCAGTAGTAAAGCTCGAGCAGCAGCTGGACCTCGGCGGGGACCGTACGCAATGTCTCGAGCAGCGCGCGCTCCCACTCCACGTCGGCCACGATCTGGCTCGGGCTGGGGTCGAGCGCTGCCATCGAGGTCACTCCGAACTCGATGTCACGACGCCGGGTGCTTCGGTAGTGCTCGAACAGCACGTTGCGTGCCACGGCGAACACGAACGTACGGAAGCTGCTGCGTCCCTCGAATCGGTCGCGCTGCTCCACGCACCGCAAGAACGTCGCTTGCACGAGATCGTCGGCCTGGTTGGAGACCTTGTTGACGAAGAACCGATGGACCGCGCCGAAGTGGCGACCCACCAGGTCCTTGCCCGCGGCGGCAGAGCCCTGGCGCCATGCGTCGAGCAGGTCTGTGTCGGTCGGCACCGCGCTTGGACCCTAGAGCACCAGTCCGTTCGAATCCACACCTCGATGGGCGCGTGGGTGGCGTGGTGGTGGCGCCGTGGGGCACTGGTGGAACGCCCGAAGCGACGGTGGCTGGCCCACGGGCGGGTCCATCGCCGTGGTCGTGTCGCAGGTTCGGCTGCCTGTCACGAAATCGGGGGCGGCGGTGTTACTTCCCCAGACCGTGCCTCCGTCGTCCTCGCCCGGCGCACCGTTCGGCGCCGACACCGTCGCGTACCGCGCGGCGTTCGTGCGTCACTACGAGGAGGTGCGTCGCCTGCTGGCCCAGATCACCCGTGACGTGGTCGAGGCGGAAGACCTGACGCAGGAGGTGTTCGTGGCCCTGCATCGCGAGCGTTTTTCGCGGACGGCTGCGGCGGATGTACGACGGTGGTTGCTCCGGGTGGCGCTCAATCGAGGGCTCAACGCGCTGCGCAGTCGCGGCCGTCGCCAGGCTCGTGAACAGGCCAGCGACGCTCCGGCGGCGGCAGAGGATCCCGAGACGGTCGTGGCCGCGCGCGCGACCCAGAGTAAAGTCCGTGCTGCGCTTGCGACCCTCGAGCCTCGGGCGGCCAAGCTGCTCACCTTGCGTCAGCTGGGGTTGAGCTACGCCGAGCTGGCCGACGTCGTCGAAGTTCGCTCGTCGTCGATAGGTACGCTGCTCGTTCGGGCCCAGCGGGCGTTCGTCGAGGCCTACACCGAGCGCTACGGGGTACCCGCGGCGGAGGAAATCGCATGAACGACATCGAGGACGGACGACTGCGGGCCCATGCCGATGACGAGCTCGACCCCGTCGCCCGGGCGGAGGTCGCTGCGTTGTTGGTGCGTTCACCTGCGGCCCGCGCCCATGCCAACGCGGTGATCGGGCTTGGCCACGAGGCAGACCGTGCGCTCTCGTTGACGATCGCACCCGCCGATCCTGCGGCCGCGTGGGAGCGCCTGGGGCAGACAACCGCGAGCCGGTCGCACTGGGGATGGCCCTGGGCGGTGGCGATCGCAGCGGCCATCTTGCTCACGATCTCGTGGGTGGGCGGGCGCGGCACCGTCGTCGAGGGGTCGCGCGTGGTGACCCAGCGCGAGACGATCGCCTTGGGGCGCCGGGCGGTGGTGGTGGCCGATGAAGGCGCACAGCTGTCGTGGTCGGTGCAACACGACGGCCGCACGGGTGTCACACAGCGTGCGGGCGCGGTGTTCTACCGGGTGAACGCAGGCGCGGCCTTCACGGTCGACACCCCGGCCGGTCGGGTGACCGTGACGGGGACCTGCTTCACCGTGGAGCTTCGATCGATGCGACGAACCGTCAGCCACTTGGGTAGTGCCGCCGCAGGGGCGGGCCTGGCCACCGTCTTGTTCCTCACCGTCCACGAAGGCTCGGTGAGCCTGGCCAATGAAGGCGATGCCGTCGCGGTGGGGGCCGGGCAGCGGGCGCGCGCAGGCGGGGGCCAACCCGCTCGGCTGGAGACGGATGCGGACCACGACCCCGACACCGCGGCCGCACAGACCATCGCTCGGCTGCGGGCGGACAACCAGGCGTTGCGCGCCGAGGTCCGCGGGGCGCGAGGCGATGCCGACACCTCGCCCGAGCCGCCTGCGGCGGACGACGACGACGCGGCCGATCCGATGGTCGCAGTCCGCCGCTGCGCCAACTCGATGGGGATGGAGGGGTGCTCGACCTTCGAGCCCGACGCCGAGGTGCTGGAGGAACGTGCTCGCTGCGGCACGCTGGGATTCGATGCGCCGGGATTCCTCAACCGCGAGGGCTACGCGATAGGACGCGGGCTGGCCGAGTTGGTCGATCTCAGCGATGACGAACGGTCGACGATTCGCCAGGTCAACGAGCGCTTTGCGACCGACTACGCGGCGCAGCTCGAGGCGATCATCGACGAGCAGGGCTTGGCGCAGGGCAAGGCCGTACGAGACCGCTTGGGAGACGATACCCCGCCGTGGGCCGCGATTCGGGCGTACTCCTCGGTGATCGAGGGCTCGACCTCGGAGGTAGCGGCCGACGTACGCACCACGATCGCGCGGCAGCTGGCCGGGCTCGAGCCCAGGCCGGCATCGCCGTCGGACCTACCTCCGCTGCATCGTTACTACCACCTGCAGGCGGATCTCGGCGGTGCGTACGAGCGTGCGTTGGCCGAGCGCATTGGGGCAGACCGGGCCCGCGAGCTGCGTGTGGCTGAAGATGGTTGGGGAAGCAAGACGTTGTACGGTGGTGAGTGCCCCGAAGATCGCGAACACCCGTGAAGCGGTGACAGGGGGCTGCTAGGGAGGCGAACCGCTAGATCGCACGCGCCAATGCACGCCTGCGGCCGCCCATGGCGGTGTCTCTCAGCGCTGACA
>JAHZJA010000685.1 GCA_022601155.1 Deltaproteobacteria bacterium
CCGTGGCACTCCTTGCAGTGGGTACAGCCGTTGCAGCCACGACAGCCCTCGCAGTAGGTGCAGTCCTCGCACGCCGTGCAGTCGGTACAAAACCGGCACAGGCTGCAGTCCTCGCAGTTGTCGCAGCGGAAGTTCCCCTCGCCCCTCTTGGTCTCCACCTGGGGCTCGCGGTGCGTCTCCAACAACGCCGCGAATGCCTCTAGAACTTCGTCGAGAGGGCTGGCCACCACCGTCCAGCCTGCCACGAAACGGCGCCATTCACGACTGGTGCCTCCATGCCGAGGCCCTGCCCTCGTGTCTCGTTTCCACCCACGGAGGGAAAACCCCTCGAGACCTCCGCCGCGAGGCGCTGGCGATGCATCCCGGCCCTCGTGCCCCGCCGGGCCCGGCAAGGTATGCTCCGCGCGCTCATGCGCCACGCGCCCTTCCTTCTTGCGCTTGTTGCGCTCGCCGCTTGCCAGGCCAAGATCGGCGACGCGTGCGAGCGCAGCACCGACTGCAGCATTCGGGGCGAGCGCGTCTGCGACCTGTCGCATCGCGTCAACAGCCAGGGCGTCATCACCGTGTCGGGCGAGGGCGAGTGCACCATCGACGGTTGTGGTCGAGGTAGCTGCCCCGACGAGGCCGCGTGTATCAAGGTCTACGGCACCGACTTCCTCACCATCGCCTGCGATCCCGATCGCGAAGATCTCGCGACCGCATGCGACGGCAGCCCCGACGCCTGCCTCGCGCTTGGCTGTGTCGAGAGCATCGAGGCCGGGGTGTTCACCTGCCCGCCACGCAACGACTGTGGTGCGAGCCAGGTGTGTCTGCGCGAGGGCCTGTGTGCCGACGAGATCACGGCGCGAACCAGCTGCCGTCGCAAGTGCAGCAGCAACCGTGATTGCCGACCCGGCTACGAGTGCTTGTTGACGGGCAACCGCGGGGTCTACCGCGCGCCGAATCTCGACGATCCGACCAACCCCAGCAACGTTCGCATCTGCGTCGCCGAGCGTTGACCGAAGGGCCGGCCGCGAGCATGGCCACCCCACCGCACGCGGGACAGCTGCCGCTGTTCGGTGGCAGTGCGCCGAAGTCTTGCATCTCGTCCGCGCCCGTCAGCGAGCGCGTCCAGTCGCTGGCGCGCCGACTCCCACCACGGGTGTATCTGGGCACCTCGTCGTGGTCGTTCCCCGGGTGGGACGGCCTGGTGTACGGACACGCGTACCCCAAGGCTGCGCTGGCCCGCGAAGGGCTCACCGCGTATGCGCGACATCCTTTGCTGGGGAGCGTGGGCCTGGACCGCACCTTCTACGGGCCCATCGAGGCCGAGCGCTTCGCCCAGTATGCCGCGGAGGTCCCCGATGACTTTCGGTTCCTGGCCAAGGCCCATGCCGCGTGCACCCTCGCTCGGTTCCCCGATCACCCGCGCTACGCCGACCGCCGGGGGCAGCACAATCCACAGTGGCTCGACCCGCACTACGCCATCGATGCCGTGGTGGGGCCGTTCATCGAAGGCCTCGGGGCCAAGGCGGGAGTGCTGCTGTTCCAGTTCTCACCCCAGGACGAGCAAGCGCTCGGGGGACGCCACGGATTTCCCGAGAAGCTGCATGCATTCCTCAGCCGCCTGCCTCGGGGTCCGGCCTATGCCGTCGAGCTTCGCAATCACAAATTGGCCACGCCCGCCTACCGGGCCGCGCTCGCCGACAGCCGCACGCTGCATTGCGTCAGCGTGCACCCCACCATGCCCGACGTACGCACCCAGGCCCAACAGCTCCAGGTGTTGGATGCACCCGGGCTGGTGGTGCGATGGATGCTCAATCCGCGGATGCGCTACGAGGCCGCGCGTCGCTACTACCATCCGTTCGACACGCTGGTGGATCCCGATCTCATCGCACGCCACGCGATCGCGGAGCTCGTTCGCACGATGTCCGAGCGTGGTCGGCCGAGTCTGGTGATCGTCAACAACAAGGCCGAAGGGTGCGCGCCGCTTTCGATCGAAGCGCTGGCCGAGGTCGTGGTTGGCGATTCCCACCAGGAGACACCATGACGGCCCGGGAATCACTTGCTACGTTGAACATGCCCATGCCCGTCCCCTCCGTTCGTTCCTTCTTGGCGGGTATCGGCGCGGCCGTGCTCATCACCGCAACCCACGGGTGCTCGTACCTATGGACGGTGACCCTCGACATCGAAATCGCCGACGACGTGGACGTGCCCGAGCTGGCCAGGTTGATCGTGGTGCAAACCGATCAGGCCTCCAATCCAGACCAACGGGACCCCGCCGATGCACCCTGGGGCGTAGATGCCACGGAGATCATCGAGCTGGGCGCCGACCAGCGTACCCATCGGTTCGAGGGCGCAACCTGCTGCTCGCCGGTCGAGTCCAACAGCTCCTGGGCGTTCCTCGATCTGGATCGCAACGGCACCTACGACGAGGGTGAGCCGTACGCCGCCGACCCCAACAACCCCGTCGAGATCAGTGCCGACTACGCGGTGACGTTGGTGATCCAAAATTCCTCGTAGGGGTCTCCGGCCAGCAGTGCGCCGATCTCGGCGGTCAGGGCGGCAATCGGGGCCCCCACCGCCATCGCGATACGCCCCCTCGCCGCCCGGCGATGCCCGCCGACCCGGGCGGTCGCCCAGGTTGGTTGACCGCAGTGCATGAAAACCGTGGCACGATCCGAGGGTGGAGTGTCCGGACCCCGACGTGCTGACGGTGTTCAGCCGCGGCCGGCTCGAAGGCGAGCAGCGTCGGATCGTGGAATCGCACCTGGACGGGTGCGAGCCATGCTGCCTGGTCGTCTCCGAGCTCGCCCGGATCTACACCGCCGCCGGGCCCGACGATTGGGCGTCCGACGATGACGGGCCCGAGCCATTCGCCCAGGACTCGTTGGTTCCGCACCAGGGCACCTCGATCGGCGACTCCGACACCCTGGCCGAGGACGGCTCCGCCCCCCGAAAGATCGCCCGGCTAGACCCCGGGGCGCGGCTGGGTCGCTACCACATCTTGGAGGTCATCGGCGAAGGCGGCATGGGTGTGGTCTATGCCGCCTACGATGCCGACCTCGACCGCAAGGTCGCCCTCAAGGTGTTGCACGAGCGGGGCCCCACCGACGGACGCGCCCAGCGACGCCTGCTCCGCGAGGCCCAGGCCATGGCTCGCCTGTCGCACCCCAACGTGATCACCGTGCACGAGGCGGGCGCCGTCGACGGGCAGGTGTTCATCTCGATGGAGTTCCTCGACGGTGGAACGCTGAGCCGCTGGCTCAAGGCCAAAGAGCCCGAGCGCGACCGGGTGCTGGCGATGTTCCGTGACGTGGGCCGTGGACTGGCTGCCGCCCACGCAGTCGGCTTGGTGCACCGCGACGTCAAGCCCGACAACGTGCTCATCGGCATCAACGAGCGCCCACGCGTGACCGACTTTGGGCTCGCCCGGCTGGCCGACGATGATCTGTCCGGCGTGAGCGACTCGGTGAGCGGGCTGACCGATCCCGAGGGCGGCATTCCTCCCCGGATCCGACGTCTGCCGCTGGATGCCACCCTCACCCGGACCGGAGCGCTCGTGGGTACGCCAGCGTATATGGCGCCCGAGCAGTTTCGCCGCGAGCCCACCACCCCCGCCTCCGACCAGTTCAGCTTTTGCGTCGCCTTGCACGAAGCGCTGTGGGGTAGCCGCCCCTTCACGGGCCGAACGCTGGGTCAGCTGGCCGAGAACGTCCTCGCGGGCACGATCACCGAGCCCACCCGCGACGTCAGCGTGCCTCGGTGGCTGCGCCAACTGGTGTGGCGAGGCCTGTCGCTCGAGCCCGAAGACCGATGGCCCTCGATGGACGCACTGGTCGAGCGGCTGCGGGCGGGCCCTCGTCGTGCCCGACGACGGATCATGATCGCGGGCAGTGTCGGGCTGGTCCTGGTGGGGGCCGCGTCGCTCGCCAGCGGGCAGCTTTCACCCCACGAAGACCCCTGCGATCGCGGGGCCGAGATGATGGACGAGCTGTGGTCCCCCACCATGCGCGCCCAGCTGCACAACGCCCTCGCCGAGGGAGCCACCGCGCACGCCGAGCAGACGGCCACGCTGGCCCTGGGTCACATCGACGACTACGCCGGCTCGTGGAAGGACAGCCACCGCGACGCGTGCGAGTCGTACCACCGCGGCGCGCAGTCGGATGAGGCGCTCGACCTGCGCGGCGGGTGCCTCGATGAGCGGCGCCGCGAGCTGGACGCGCTGCTGGGCGTCCTGACCCAGAGCGACCCTGGGGTGCGCCGCCATGCGATCGAGGCGATCGATGGGCTGCAGCCCGTGGCCCCCTGCGAGGACGTCAAGGCCCTGCGGTCGCGGGTCCCTCCGCCCCAAGATCCGCACGTGCGCGTCCGCGTCACCCAGATCGACAACGACCTCGTCACCGTGCGCGCGCAGCTCTACGCCGGCCAGTACGAGCGTGGTCTGGCCCTGTCCCACGAGGTCACCGAGGCCGCCCGCGTGACCAACTATCCGCCACTGGTGGCCCGAGCCCTCCGCGACCGTGCCACCTTGTACCGCCGCCAGGGCCAGCACGAGGACGCCCTCGACGGGCTACGCGAGGCCTGGCAGCTGGCCCTGGGCGCGGGAGACGATGCCCTCGCGGCCGACTGTCTGGTGGGCCTGGTCGGTGTGCTCGGTTACTCGCTGCAGCGCTTCGACGAGGCCGAGGTCCGCATTGCGGACGCCGACGCGATGATCGAGCGGGTGCGTCGCTTCGATGAAGTCCGTGCCGAGTGGCTCGCGGGAGAGCTCGACTACGAGCGCGGGCAGCTGCTGCTGCGCAAGCATCGGCTCGAGGAGGCGATCACCAGGTACCGGCAGGCACAGCGGGTCGCTGAGCGCCGCTCCGGCACCGACGGCCTCCGGGTGGCGAGCATCCTCAACGCCACCGCCTCGACATTGCTCGCCCAGGGCAATTGGGAGGAGGCCCTGGCGATCTATCTGCGGGTGGTCGAGATTCGCGTCAAGCGGCTGGGTGCGGCTCACCCCGAGACCGCCCACGCCCACAACAACGTGGGGCTGGCCCTCAAGCAGCTCGAGCGCTACGACGAAGCCGCCACCCACCTCGAGCGCGCCCAGGCCTACCTCAGCGCCGCGCTCGGCCGAGAGCATCCCTCGCTCAGGATGGTCGCGGCCAACCTCGCCGAGGTCTACTTCTCGTCGCACCGCCATGGCCTGGCCGCCGATAACTACGCCAAGGCGTACGAGCCGGTCACCCCGCCCTCGATCACACACGAGTACACGCTACGTCGCGTGTGGCACTACGGGGTGAGCCTGCGCCGGGTGGGCCGGGTCGCCGAAGCCCGCCGAGTTCTGACACTCGCCCGCGACCGTGCCTACGAGCTCGGGGAGCTCGAGCACGGGCGCACCATCGTCATCGAGCTGGCGCGGGTCGACATCGACGACGGTCACTACCAGGCCGCTCTCGATCAGCTACGCCCGGTCCTCGCCGGCTCGATGCCCGACTCGATCCTGGCCGCGGACTCTGCCCTCGCCACCGCCTACGCGCATCTCGGACTCGGTGACCTCGACAAGGCGCGGGCCCAGCTGTCCACGATCCACGAGGCCGAGCATCGGCTCGGCCAGCCCGCGGTGGAGGATCTGCGACAGCTGGAGCGTCTTCTCGAAGAAGGCTGAAGGGCTCCTGAACCTTCTCGCCACGCCGCGCTTCAGCGTGGTGGCGTTGCTCTGCACCCGTGCTGCGGGTCATGACATTGCATACAAAGCGCGTTGCAAGTGCGCGCCCCAGGTTTGTGGCCGATCGCCTACAGCAGTCCATCGCCGGGGGGAGAGGCGACTCCAACAATCTCACGAGGCGCGCATATGCAACGCAAGCTGTACGTAATGTCATGGCCCGTAGCAGGCGCAACGGTCATCGATACCGCGAGCGATGGACGCTACGGCTGGCGCCGCGGATGCGCGAGGAGCCATTGCTGCACCCGCTCCACGTCGGGACCATCGCTTCCCTGAGCCGCGAGATAGGATCGTCGTGCATCCTCGGCCAGTCGTCGCGAGCGGCCGCGATCCTTCGATGCCCCCTGGATCTCCCCGAGAGCGCGGGCGAGCGCAAACGCGGCCAGGGCTCGAAGTTGCGGGGAGACATCATCACGTTGAAGTCGTCTCCAGGCCTGCTCGGCTAGCGGCAGGGCCTCGGACGCGCGACCGAGACCGACCAGCACCGAGGCGAGCTTTGCTCGAACCCCGCCGATGACCACGTCGTCGGCATCCAGGACGGACTCCGCCGTCGCCATGACCTCGCGGTACTCGATCTCGGCGGGGCCGAGCCGTCCCGTGGCCGCCAGGACGTCCGCGTAACACTGTCGCGCACGTGCGATGTGTAGGTGGTCGGCGCCGCGGGTACGCGTCATCAGCTCGATGCCCGCCAGCACCTCGGTCTCCGCCTCTTCGGGTCGTCCCAGCGCGAGCAGGATGTCGCACATGTTGCCGCGCGCCATGGCAACTCGGGGGTGATCGGGACCCAGGGCCTGCTCCCACAGCGCTCGCGCAGACCGGAGCTCGTCCAAGGCCGAGTCGAGCTGCCCTAGCCCTTCGAGGGCCCCAGCGAGGTTGAGTCGTGACGCGGCGATGAGGACGACATCGGGCTCCGATGAACGCTCGAGCGCCGCGATCACGGTGCGCGATTCGGACACGGCCTCTTCGTACCTTCCGAGCGCATTGAGGCTGACCGTGAGGTTGCTTCGCGCTCGGATCACCACGAGGTGGTCCGAGCCATAGGACTGTTCGTAGCTTCTGATCGCGGCTCGGAACTCGGCCTCCGCCTCGGCGTTTCGCCCCTGATCGGCCCAGATGACCGCCAGGTTGTGGTGCGCGGCGGCGACGTCGGGGTGTTGCGGGCTCAAGGCCTGCTCCAGCCGCTGCAGGGCTAGCTTCAACTCGGCCTCGGCTTCGGCATATCGACCGAGTTCGAATAGGGTCGCCGCGAGGTTGAGCCGCGACTTGGCCGCGCTGGGGTGTCCGGGCCCGAGCGCTCGTTCACCGATGGTGACCACCGCCCGCTGCTCGGCCTGTGCCTCCTCGAACTTGCCCTGCTGCAAGAGCATCGACGCCAGATCGTGGCGCAGTGGCACCAGCGCGTGGTCCTCGATGTCGGGCATGTTCTCCAGCAGCCCAATGGCAGCCCGGGTCTCTGCTTCGGCCTCGGCGTGATTGCCCTGCGCCGAGAGAATGCGGGCGTGGTCGACCAGAGACTCGGACTCCAGTCGCGGCTGATCTCGGGAGAAACCCCGCACCAGCGGCCAATATCGGAGCGACTCCTTCATCCGTCGCTGTGTCGTGCCCACCAGCGACATCAACCTGAGTGCCGCGCGAGCCTGTTGACTCGGCTGCTTCCACTGCGAGGCGAGCTCCAGCGCGCGGGTCAGCGTCGTCTCCGACTCGTCGAACTCCCCGAGGGCCCACAGCAATGATCCCTCCTCCAGCGCGATCTCGGTGTCGATGGGGCCGTAGCTCATCGTCTCGGCTCGCGCCTTCCCCAGCTCGAGGGCTTCCATTCCGTCCTGGTACCGACCGGCCTTTCGCAGACTCTCGGCACGGGCCAGCTGCGACTGGACCTGCTCCAGCGCCTCGGCCTCGGCGGGCAGCGGTGGCTCTACGTCGGCTGCGAGCGCCCGAGTATCGGCAC
>JAHZJA010000686.1 GCA_022601155.1 Deltaproteobacteria bacterium
AGAGACGACGACGGCTCAGACTACGGGTGGAGACACCGCCGCCACCAACACTTCTTCGGGCGGCGCGGCCTCGACGGGCATGGCCACCGACGACACCGCGGGCAGCACGGCGGACCCCTCCACCGGGGGTAGCTCGGGCGCCGCCGACTCGAGTTCGGGCGGCAACGGCAGCAGCAGCGGAGGCATGGCCGCCATCCCCTACGCGCAGATCCAGCTCGAGCTCGAGAACGCCAACGGCGAGTACGGGCCCTATCCCAGCTGCACCAACGGGGCCAGCTGCCACAGCAACCCCGCCCGCAACGTGCACATCATCCCCAACCCCACCCCGGAGGAGATGATGGACAACTGGCTCGCCATCGTGAACGTGCCGCAGGGCGTGACACCGTGGGTGACACCACTGGACGGGACCGCGCAGATGCTCAACGAGGTCCCGGTTCCCGACGACGTCCGCGCCCGTTGGCTGGAGTGGATCCAAGCGGGCGCCCCCTTCGAGTAGCCGGTCGCTCGCGACCAGGACCTACGAGCGCTCCAGCACCTCGGTGACCCGCTCGGTCACGATCTGCACCAACTGCTCGCGTGTGTGCGCGTTGCGCTCGAGCACGGCCCGAGCACCGCGTAGCATCTGACGATCCGCGGTGGTCAGGTCCTTTGCCGTCACCACGACCACGGGGACCGACTCGAGCCGAGGGTCGCTGCGCATGTGCTCGAGCACGGCAAACCCATCCATCACCGGCATCATGAGATCGAGCAACACGAGGTCGGGCAGCGTACCGGCGAGCGCCGTGATGCCCCGTTGACCGTCGTGAGCCTCTTGCACGCGGTGGCCGCTCGACTCCAGCGTGCGCCGCATGACCTCCCGACTGGCCCGATCATCGTCGATGATGAGGACCCGAGCTTGCCCGCGACCACAGTAGCGGTCGAGCACGGTCGCCAAGCGCTGGGTCTTGACCGGCTTGATGAGAAAATCGACCGCGCCCAGGGCAAAGCCCACGTCGGACTGCTCGAGGATCGTCAGCATGACGACGGGAATCTCGGAGGTCGTCGGGTCGCCCTTGAGCGCCGTGAGCACGCCCCAGCCATCGAGGCCCGGCATCATCACGTCGAGCACGATCGCGTCGGGCCCCAGCTGTCGGGCGGCCGACAGACCAGCCCGGCCGTTGTCGGCCGCATGGACCTCGAAGCCGTGCCGCGAAAGTGCCCGCCCCACGATGTCCTGCACGATGGGGTCGTCGTCGATCACCAAGACCCGGGGCTGAGGCTCGGCCGGAGCCTCGGCCTCCACCATCGGGATCTCGCCCGTGCGATGGATCCGCGATCGCTCCACGATTCGAGGCAGCAGCATGCGAAAGACCGAGCCCACCCCCGGCTCGCTCTCCACCTCGATGCGACCGCCCATCAGCTCGCAGAAGCGCTGGCTTATCACCAGCCCCAGGCCGGTCCCGCCATACTTGCGGGTGGTGGACGCGTCGGCCTGGGAAAACGGTCGAAACAGACGCCCCAGCTGCTCGCTGGACATGCCGATACCCGTGTCACGAACCTCGAACTGCACCATCGCGCGACCGTCGTCGTCGCCGGGGCGCACCTTCAGCTCGATTCGTCCGTGGTCGGTGAACTTGGTCGCGTTGCCGAGCAAGTTCAGCAGGGCCTGCCGCAGCTTGGTGAGGTCGGCCCGCATCACCCCCAGATCGTCGGGTACGTCGACGGTCAGGGTGTTGCCGCGCTCGGCCACCAGCGGCGAGATGGTCGCGACCACGCCCGCGATGGCGGTGCGGAGCTCGAACGCCTCCACGTACAGCTTCATCGCCCCCGCCTCCACCTTGGACAGGTCGAGTACGTCGTTGATGAGCGCCAGCAGATGGGTGCCCGCCGTCCGAATCTTGCCGAGGTCGACGACCATCTGAGCCCCGCCCTCGTCCTGCGCCTCCTCGGCCAACATCTCGCTGTAGCCGATGATCGCGTTGAGAGGAGTGCGTAGCTCGTGGCTCATGTTGGCCAGGAACTGGCTCTTGGCGCGGCTGGCTTCGAGCGCGGCGTCGCGGGCCTGCTCGAGTTCGGCGTTGATCCTCCGCAGCTCGTTGTCGGCCCGCAGCCGCCGGGTGATGTCACGCTTGACCGAGATGTGGTGGGTGATGTTGCCCTCGCCGTCGTGGATCGGTGAGATCGCAGACTCGAGATAGACCAGCTGTTGGTCCTTGGCTTTGGAGATGAGCAACCCCTTCCAGGTCTCGCCGCGCGCCAAGACCTCGTCGATGTTGCGAAAGTACGCCGCGTCGTGCTGATCGCTGCGCAGCACCTGCGCGGGTGACCGCCCGACCACCTCCTCCACCGTGAAGCCCAGGGCCCGCACGAACGCAGGATTGACGTACTCGTAGATGGGATCTGGACTCGTGATCTCGACGATGTCCCCCGCGGCCTCGACCGCCAGCAGCGCCAGAGCCTCGCGAGGGTTTTCGATCTGCCGCTGTCGCCGGGCGACGAACTGAAGCCTCACCGCCAGCTCCCCCCGCCGCAACGGCTTGACCACCACATCGGAGACCCCCTCGGGCGGGCTGGTCAGCACGCTGTGGTCCACCAGGTACACGATGGGACGCTTGGCATCGTCGGCACGCAGCCGGGCCACACAGGCCGCGGCATCGGGGACGGCGGCGTCGACCACGATGGCCTCCGGCTCCTCGACCTCCATCGAGCAGGTCATGCCCTCGACAGACAGCTCCCTCGCGATCGCCTCGGCGAGCGCCGGATCGATGGTCAACAACAACACCTGCATGGGATGCCGGGGCCCGACGAGGGCCGACATCGAGCGTACACCATGGGGAAAGCAGGCCTGCGACGGATGAAACCGATGCGTGTGGCTGGCATACTTCCTCCCGGCTCCGATGCCCGCTCGAATCCTGCTGGTCGAAGACAACGAGATGAATCGAGACATGTTGTCTCGACGACTGGTCCGTCGTGGCTACACGGTGCGTGTGGCCGTCGACGGGCAGGACGGGCTCGACCAGGTCCATGCACAGTCTCCCGATTTGGTCCTGCTGGACATGGATCTGCCGGTCATCGATGGCTGGGAGGTCGCCCGGCGTCTCAAGGCGGCACCCCAGACCCGAGGGATCCCCATCATCGCCCTCACCGCCCACGCGATGGTCGGCGACCGAGACCGCGCTCTCGAGGCCGGCTGCGACGACTACGACATCAAGCCGGTAGAGCTGCCACGCTTGCTCGGCAAGATCGAAGCCCTGGTTGGAGGGACAGCCTCGTGAAACCAGGCCCAGCCGCGGCCGCGGTGCGGGTCCACCGGGCCATCTGCCAGCTGTGGCAACGCGCGAGCGATGCGGGGTCGACCGCGGTCGCCAGCGATCTGGACAAGATGCGGAGCGCGGCCGACCAGCTTCGGGGCCAGCTCAAGCAGCTGCCGCAGCACCTGGCCGAGACCACCGATGTCGATGGACGCAACAAGCTGCGGCACGACCTGCGAACGCCCGTCAACCAGGTGCTCGGCTACTGCGAGCTCGTCGCCGAGGAGACCGAGGATGCAGGCGACACCCGCTGGTTGGCGGCCCTGGAGGCGATCGAGTCCGACACCCGCGCCCTACTGAGACAGATCGACCAAGTCGGGATGACGATCGTTCGCGACTCGGATGCGCCCGTGCCCCGCCCCCCCCCCAGCGGAGGCTGGGCCGCGCTGTCTCGGCCCCACCCCGCTGCCACCAGCGAAGGCCCGTCTGGAACGATCCTCGTGGTCGATGACAACCGCCAAAACCGCGAGCTCCTCGAGCGCAGGCTGCGACGCGATGGGTTTGCGGTGGAGACGGCCGAGCACGGGGTGCAGGCGCTGGTCTTGGCCCGCACGCGCAGGGTCGACGTCGTGTTGCTCGACATCATGATGCCGGTAATGGACGGCTACCAGACTCTCGAGCAGCTCAAGGGTGACGCCAGTCTCCGACATCTACCGGTCATCATGCTCAGCTCACTCGACGAGCCACAGAGCATCAGCCGCTGCATCGAGCGGGGAGCCGAAGACCACCTCCCCAAGCCGTTCGATCCGGTGCTGCTGCGGGCGCGAATTGGGGCTTCGCTCGACCGCAAGCGGGTGCGCGACCTGGAGCGGGCGTATCTCGACCGCATCGTGGCCGAGAAGCGTCGGGCCGACGACCTCTTGCACGGGGTCATTCCCATCGGCGTGGCGCTGTCGGCCGAGCGCGACCTGGGACGCCTGCTCCAGCGGGTGCTGGAGGAGGCGCGGCGGTTTTGTGGGGCCGACGGTGGGGTCTTGTTCTTGCGCAAGGACGACCAGCTCGAGCGTGTTCTGCTGCAGTGCGACTCGGTCGACCTATCGGACACCAATCCCGAAGACGAGGGCGCTCCGCAGGCGTTCGACCTCCACGGAGACGAGGGCCACCGCCGACCCGCGGCCGAGGCGGCAGCCGGTCGCACCATCACCCTCGACGATACCCGCGGTGCCTCGCCCCTGGACATGAGCGATGCACGGGCGTTCGATCGTCGGCACGGCTACGTCACCCGCTCGTTGTTGGCGCTGCCGCTGCGCGCGGTCGATGGTGAAGTGGTGGGCGTACTCGAGCTGTGGAACGCGACGCGAGCCAGCGATGGCGAGGCGGTGCCCTTCGATCGCGCCATGATCGACGTACTGCAGTCGCTGTCGAGCCTCGCCGGGGCTGCGCTGGCCAGCTATCGGCGGGAGACGGATCTCCGGCAGCGCATTCGTCACCTGGAGATCCGTGTCGACGAAGCCAACCGACGCCGCGACGTCTCTCAGATCACGGAGACGGACTACTTTCGCAAGCTGCGAGACATGGCGCGCGAGATTCGTGCCACGACGACCCCCTCCACGGACGGCTGAGCGATGGCCAAGATCATCTCGATCCACTCGTTTCGCGGAGGCACGGGCAAGTCGAACACCACCGCCAACCTCGCCGCGTACCTGGCGAGCAAGGGCCAGCGCGTCGGGGTGATCGACACCGACATCCAGTCTCCCGGCCTCCACGTATTGTTCGCGCTCGATCCCTCGGAGGTCGACAAGGCGCTCAACGACTTCTTGTGGGGTCGGTGCTCCATCGAGCAAGCGGCCTACGACGTCACCTCGCGGCTGGGCGCGGCGGTCGACGGCAAGGTCTTCTTGATCCCTTCGAGCCTGCGCACGGGCGAGATCACCCGGGTGCTCCGCGACGGCTACGATGTCTCCCTGCTCCACGATGGGCTACGAGGTCTGGTGGAGGAGCTGGCCCTCGACACCCTGCTGGTCGACACGCACCCCGGGCTCAACGAAGAGACGCTGCTGTCGATCGCGGTCTCGGATGCCCTCATCGTGATCCTGCGGCCCGACCAGCAGGACTATCAGGGCACGAGCGTCACGGTGGAGGTGGCGCGCAGCCTCGAGGTCCCCAGGATCCTGCTGGTGGTCAACAAGACTCCGGCCAGCTTCGACCACGACGATGTTCGGCGGCGAGTCGCCGAGGCCTACGACTGTGAGGTGGCGACCGTCTTGCCCCACAGTGAGGAGCTGATGACGCTGGCCTCGGCTGGAGTCTTCATCATGCGGCACCCGGGATTGCCGCTCGCGGCGCTGTACCGCCAGCTCGGCGATCAGCTGCTCTAGCCTCGACTTGGCGGTTCTCCACGCGCCATGACACCGCCCCCGACCGCTGTGGCAGTGTTTTCGCGCCTCGACGCATGACCCGATGCGCCTTCGAAGCGCAGCCTCGCCAGGGCGCTGCCGCAGACGGCGTTGTCGCCCGTGGAAAACCGCCAAAGTCGAGTCTAGCAGCCCGCAACGCCCGGGTTCCGCGGCGCGCGCCAGCCCACGAATCCGAGAAATACGAGCGTCCACGTGACGGAATCAGCACCCCGCGTCACTCACCACGGGAAGGTCTCGATCGAGGCGGTCCACCTCTCAGGACGGACGCGATCGGACCCCCGAGGTCTCCCCCATGCGTACAGCAATCGCCTTCAACCGCATCATCCGTCGCCAACTCCAGCGCCACGCCGCGTGGCTGCCCGTGGTCTCCCCGTTCTCACTGGGTGACTATGGGATCTACGAACGGGGCATATTCAGCCGTCTGGGCAACATCACCGATCTCGGCGTCGACTTCGACCCGCTACCTGGTGGCACGGCCACCCTCAAGTTCGAGACCAGCGCAGGGCTCGAGGTGTCGTTGTTCGTCGAAGGCCAGGGCAAGGTGCCTCAGCTCCCCGCGACCGACGTGCAGGCCAAGGCCGAGTTCGAGTACAAGCGTGCCCGCTCGTTCCTGCTGCGCGCGCCCAGCCTCACCAGCACCGCGCTCAGCGATATCGCAGGTACGGCCACCCACCTCGCCCAACATCCACGCTGGCGTCGTCGCTACAAGCTGGTGACCGAGCTGCTGGTCGCCGACGAAGCCACCATCATCGCCACCGCATCGCGCAACAACACCGTGACCGTCGAGGGCAAGGCCAACGTGCTCAAGGACTTCGTCGATGGCAAGGTCGGTGCGGGCGTGACGGTCAAGGCCAGCTCTGAGCTGGCACTCGAGATCGTCGGGGACTCCGGCCCGGTCGCGCTCAAGCTGGCCAAGGTTCGCGGCAGCGGTCGGGTGGGGCTCGAGGGGCTCGAAGCGGGCCAGCCCGCGTTCGAACAGGAGCCCACCGACGAGGACTACGAGCCCGAAGACGACCTGTAGGACCGCCACCGACGGAGATTGGCGGGATGGGGCGCACTGGCCGTGCGCCCCGAGCCGTCACGGAGGTTGAGTATCGTCGCCCGGTTCGGCATCGGGCACGGCGTCGAGCACCGTTTGCTCGACGTCGCTCGTCTTGTAGGCGAGCGTGCGAGGCGAGTCTCCCGAGGCCGGAGGCGGCTTGGCCGTCCCCTGGGGCCCGCCCGCGGGCTCGCGGCTCAGGCCCAACGAGTTGGACAACTTGACCAGATACCAGCGACCCGCGGCGATGTCTCGCAGGTCACGAGCGAACAGATCGGCGGACTGGTAGCGGTGCTCGGGCTTCTTGGCCAACGCCCGCTCGAACACACGCTCGGTGACCTTGGGTAGATCGGGGACGAGCTCGCAGATCTTGGGCGGCGGCTTCATCATGTGGGCCATCGCCATTGCAACCGCATTGCCGGCCTCGAATGGCGGCCGACCCGTCAGCGCATGGAAGGCCACCACGCCCAGGCTGTAGATGTCGGCGCGGCCGTCGATCTGCCCGCCCACGGCCTGCTCGGGCGACAGGTACTGCGGCGTGCCCAGCACCATGCTGCCCGCGGTGTCGTCGATCGTCGTGGGAGCCTTCGCCACCCCGAAATCCGACAAGTACGGCACCTCGCGCTCATCGAACAGGATGTTCGCCGGCTTGATGTCACGATGGATGATCCCCTGGGCGTGCGCCGAAGTCAGGGCCGATGCGACGCGGTTGGTCACCTCGGCCACATCGCGCAGGCGCTGCCGTCCGATGGCGGCGATCCGGTCACGCAGGGTGCCACCACCGACGTATCGCATCACGATGTAGAGCATCCCCTCATGCTCACCAAAGTCGTAGACGGGCACGATCGCCTCGTGCTCCAGCGAAGCCACCGCCTCGGCCTCTTGCTCGAAGCGACGCCGGACATCGGGATCCTGGCTGTAGAGCTTCTTGAGCAGCTTGATCGCGACGCGGCGCTTCACGCGGGGATCACGGGCCAGATACACGACACCCATGCCGCCCTCTGCCTCCCGCCGCTCGATCTCATAGCGACCGATCGAGCGTGGCATCGGCTGGACGTTCGCTTCCACGATCACATCGATGGTAGGACCGGGCCTACACGGGCGTCAAAAGCCTTCGAGAGCATGGTCTTGGGTCTACCCCACCGCCATCGACCGGCCCGACAAAGGCCCATCCGGGGGGTCGCCGTCCGTACATATCATCAGGCTTTCACCGACACGGTGCGTCGAGGGGCTCGGCGGGCTTCACCAAAGCGGGGGCCGAGCCGCGGCCCACGACCCCAACAACCGCACCCGTTGCACCAGCCCAGCTCGCCGGGGCCCACGCTCGCGCGGACGCTGGAGTCCGAGGATCACGGAGCCTGCCTGCGCGACCTATCGGTGGGTGGTGACCAAGACCACCCGGGAATCGGCTACCGGTCGAACACGTCGACCCACAGCACCTCCACCCGCGCCCCGGACAACGGTCGCAAGCGCAGCAGGTTGAGCCCTGCCCCCAGCGGTCGCTGCAGCGGAACGTCGACGTCGTGCCACCCCGGCCGCAGCTGCAGCTCGAAGTGCTCGCCGGTCGAGGTACTCGCGTGCACGGTCGCGCCTCGTGCCGACCACGCCCGCATCCGCAGGGCGACCGACAGCGGCTCCCGCAACGGGATGGCGAGCACCGCCTCACCCTCCACCGCGCGCGGTGGGTGGGTTCGAGTGAGGTCAGCCGGACCCCAGCCGTGGACGGCCCAGCGCGGATGCTGCACCCACAGCCGACTGCGTCCCCCCTCGCCACGACGCTCGTGGACCAATGCCCATCCCATGGTCTCGTCGTAGCGGCCCGCGGGGGCCCCGGTCCGCCAGGCGAACACCCAGCTGGCCGGCCACGACCCGGGCGTCCCCACGGCGCCGAAGGCCGGCTCCAGCGGGAGACCGAACGCGCGCGACCATACGGGGCTCATGGCCTGGGGGACGCCCCGTTCGAGCGTCCCCATCAGGTAGTCGCGTCGCAGTTGCGATGACAGCCGCACCCCCCCGAGCACTGCCACGACCACCAACAACCGCACGACCACCCCACCTCGCTTGCGTGCGAGGACGGGCTCGAGCAATGCCGCCCACCCCAAGGCAAACACGACACTGGCGCTGACCAGACGGCGCGCTCCGAATGCCCAGCCTCCCCACCAATCCTCGGCTGCGCCACACACGTAGACCGCCGCGAGCAACGACACCCCCAGTGCTCGTGCCAGCGCGCGCGTGGGGCCTTTGATGGCCGAGTAGGCGGTCCCGAGGATCGCCACCGCACACAGGGGTGACCAGGGCAGCAGACCCCCGCGGCTGGACCACAGCACCAGATCCCACTGGCTATGGCTCCAACGCATGAACCCGGCTCCTTGCGAGATGACCCATGCGCTGCCGTAGGTCTGGTGCCAGACCCACGCTTGCGGGAGCCAACACGTGGCCGCCCCCACCGTCAGCGCTGCCGCGGCCCGCATGGCCGGGGCGCGGGTGTCCGAGCGCCGCATCGCACCGAGCACGGATGCCAGCGGCACGACGGCAAACACGACGTCCTGGGGACGCACCAGCACCACCAACCCCAGCCACAGGCCGACCGCCGCGCCATACCGTGCGCCACGGGCCACATCACCCCGCACGCACGCGTGCACCAAGCCCGCCACCGCCAACGCAGACGCTGCGTGCGACCAGCTCGGCTGCCGTGTCATGTACCACCAAAGCGGTGTGCTCGCGGCCACGAGCACCACCACCACGCCGACCGTACGGCGCCCGTACCATCGCCGCAGGGTCATGGCGATGAGCACCAACGCCAGCCATCCGCTCGCGACGCTGCCGAGCATCGTGATCCGCTGACAACGGGCCGAGCTGCCGTCGCCAGGGTCGTCCCACCATCCGAGCGCATCACCACCGCGGGTCACCGCATGGGCGACCACGAAGCTGGGAATCCACGTGATCGCGGTACCCACCGTGAAGTGACTGCCCGCCCAGCCGTCCTCGCGCACGGGCTGTCGGTGGGGGTTGCCCACGAGTGTGTAGTCGTTGGCCAACCGCAGATCGCCATCGAGCACCAACGAGCGAACCTGGGCGTAGTGATAGGTGCCGTCGCCGTGGGGCTGCCCCCCACGGGTAAACTGCCCCGCGGGGTGCGTTGCGTGGGCCCAAAGCGCGGCCAACCCCAGCAGCCCCAGCAACAGCCAAAGACCCAGGCCCAATGCGCGGGGCTGCGGCGCGGCGACGATGTCCGTCGTTTTGCCACGGACCGGTCGATCGCCGCAAAGCGCCCGGCGAGGCCCGCGTCTGGCACCTGTCCACGTCGGCCCTGGGCTCGGTGGGACCGCGCCCAACCCCGTGTTATGAGATCGCGCTCCGCTCCCATGGCCTACGATCCGCCCATCTGCCGCCGAGTGCTCCTGATGCGGCACGGCCACTACGAGCGCACGGGCGACCTGGGAGACACGGTGTGGGGACTGAGCACCCTGGGTCGGCGCCAGGCCGTCCGCGTGGGCAAGCGACTGGCCCGGGTCATCGACGCCGCGGGCGGACGATTCGAGGGGGTCTACGCCAGCCCCTGGCCGCGTGCGACGCAGAGCGCCGAGATCGCCGGGCGCGAGATGGATCTCGACAACATCCGCATCAAGCGATACCTGCACGAGCTGGTGCCGCTGGTCGACCCCGAGCGGCCGGAGTTCAAGGCCTTCCCCATGGGCATGGAGGCCACCCCCACCGAGAGCCGCGCCATGGTCGAGGCTCAGGTGGCCAAGGTCCGCGCGCGGTTCTTCAAACCCCCCTCACGCTCGTCGTTCGTGCTGCTGTTCGCCCACGGCAATCTCATCCGCTACCTCGTCGCCGGAACGCTGGGTCTGCCCTTCGAGGCGTGGGCCATGATGGACATCGCGCACGCGTCCATCACCGAGATCCGCGTCTACAACAACGGCTTCCAGGCTCTCATCAGCTTCAACGACACGGGGCACCTGCCCCCCACCATGGTGACCACCGCATGAGTCGTGAGACCACGTCCCCCCGCCGCCGTGGCCGACTG
>JAHZJA010000687.1 GCA_022601155.1 Deltaproteobacteria bacterium
GGCCAGCACCTCGCGCAGGGCCTCGCGGGCGCGGCGGAGCCGACTCTTGACCGTGCCCTGTGGCACGTCGAGCACGGTGGCCAGCTCGCGGGTGCCCAGGCCCTCCCAGTAGTGCAGCTCGAGCACCGTCTGCAGCTCGAGCGCGATGTGTCGCATCGCCTCGAGCAGACGTTGGTGCTCCGCGTTACGGGCCACGATGGTGCTGGGGCGGGGATCGAGATCAGCGACCGAGCTGCGAGCCGCGTCGAAGTCGAGGCGGTCGCGGAATCGCGAGCGAAAGTGGTGCAGCAGGGTGTTGCGGGCCACTCCGAACAAGAAGCCGCGGAACGGGGCGTCGCCCCGGTAGCGCTCATGACTGCGCACCATCTCGAGCATCGTGGTCTGGATGAGATCCTCGTAGTGCTCGGGGGCTTTGGTGCGAAAGAAGCGATAAAGCGCGTCGAAGTGCCGGCGATACAGGTCCGCCCCGCTCCGCTCGTCGCCGGCGGACCACGCACGCAGAAGCTTCTCGTCGGTCATCGCCAGCGAGGATAGGCGAAAACCAAAGAAGGGGTTCCTTGGAACGCCCGCTGCGGATCGAGAGAGTAGGGAGCATTGGCCGCAAATTTGAAGTGGCCCGCAAGTACTCGCCCGGTCATGCCGACGTCGAATCCTCTTGAGAACCCAGAGAATACCCGGCGTCACCGACGTATCGTGCGAGGTACGATCAGAGGCCGCGGTGAGCTCCAACCCGTCCGCATCAGCCCGTTCGCCTACCATCAACACAACGGCGCCGTCGATGGGGCTCGTCGGTTGTCCGAGCGATCTCGGGCACGGGCTCGAGGCGACCGCACGTCGCCGCCTGACGTGGGCCGAGTTGATGAAGCGGGTCTTTGCCCTTGATGTGCTGGAGTGCCCGATCTGCTGCGGCCCCATGAAGATCATCGCTGAGATCACGCAGCCGTCGGTCATCCGGCGTTTCCTTGCTGCTCTAGAATTGCCGAGCGAGCCGCCCGAGGTCGTGCCTGCTCGCCCACCGCCACAGATTGAGTTCGACTGGGCTGATGGAGCCGACGTTGGCCACGTCGCAGTCGACGACACGCGCCTGCATCACGTCTAGGTCGACTCCAGGCGTCCGATCCAGACGACCAGGCAGCACGGCTTGGTGCTCGTGTGGCCCGTCCGGCCGCTGCCGAGGGGCGTTGCTTCGGGATGACTAACGCCGAACGCTCCCCGACTCGTTCTCGAACGCCATCGGGGTGGCGGTGGCGCCCACCACCCGACCAATGAGGTCCGCCGTCGGGAGCGAAGCCAATGAGGCCCGCCATCGGGGCGCAGCCAAAACACCGGGCGAAGCCAATGAGGCCCGCCATCGGGCTCTCTCCGCCATCCGCCATCGGGCTCACCCCGCCATCGGGCTCTCCCCTCGGCCGATAATCGTCACTACGTCAACCTACGAGGCGTCTACCATCGGCAAGACGTGCCTCGAGCAGGGTTCGACGTCAGCATGACGGGTCGGGTACTTTCGAGCCACTTCAAATTTGTGGCCAATGATCCCTACCCTCTCCAACCCGACGGTGGTGATGTTCCCCGGGAGCTCCAGACCGGTCCCCTCATCGCCCAGACCGGGCGGCTCGCGAACGGGGTGGGGAGACAGACATGCGGGGAGCACGAGTCCGAGCACCAGCCCGAATGGTCGGATCATCGTCGTAGTGTTCATCGTCCCGCCCTCTCGCCTCGCACCGCCCGCAGCGAACGGCCCTCCACAGGCCTCCCGCGAGGTCCGCAGGTCGAAGGCCTGCCCGAGCATCGCGCCGGAGGCTCGACCGCTGCCCCGGGCCACCCCACGGGTAGTCCAGCATCACGGCGAATCGATTGCTCTTTCGATCGATTCGGCGTCGGGCCGCGTCAGCTGCAGCCCGTGCCGAACGCTGGGGCGGTGCCAACCGAGCATCGCTCGAGGCGAGAAACTGCCGAGGCCGAACCCGAGACGAATGGCGGAAGAACTCCCGCCCAGCACGACGTCTCAATCAGCGATGCGTCGAAGGACTACCCGAAGGCCGCACAATACCCCGGCGAGATGACGGCCAAGTGGATCGCGAGCGACACCCACGACTCGAGATGACGTGAAGCTCTCCCTTCTTCGGTGAGGCCACGCTCCTATACGTCGAAGATCCGAATCGAACACGAGAAGTCATTCGTTCGGCCACCGATGAGTCCTGGGCTGGAAGCGGCCGAGCAGAGGGCCCGTGGAGGCGGGCCCTCTCGAGTCACGACCCCTCAGCAGGGTCCGCCGGGGCAGCAGTCGTTGAACATCACGCACCAATGATCGCACCAGCAGCCCCACTGCGTCTGACCGCAGGAGCCGCTCGGGTTCGAAACATCATCGTAGAGAGTGCACACGCCGAACGGCGGATTCGAGGCCTGTACGGGCTGCTGCTCGGAGACCAAGCTGGAGGCCGCATCGAGGACGGCCGGCTCGCCGCTCACGATCAAGGTTCCATCCGCATGGAATTCCACGTTCGTGCGGCCGAATCCCGCATCGACCAACTGCTCCAGCATCTCTCTCGTCCTGGCATCACCGGCAGCTGTGTCACCGACCAAGACCACGGAGCCGTCCTCTTGGAACTCCATCTGCTCATGATCGAACCCCGCCGCTTGCAGCTGGTCGACTAGTACCTGATGCCCGAAGTCCGATCCGGGTTTCGGTTATGACC
>JAHZJA010000688.1 GCA_022601155.1 Deltaproteobacteria bacterium
GAGCCATCGCGTGGTGCCGTGGTTCGTCGTGGCGGTGGGCAATGCCCAGCCGGGAGAGGACGGTCCCCAGTTGGCTCAGCACGCGTACACTCAGCGGCGAGACCTGATTGCTGACGATCCCCGCGGCCAGCTCGTCTTGGAGCATCGGTGACCGGAGCTGCCGCGTCAGCTCGTCGTCCGGGTGCAGCGCGAGTGTCTCCAGATCGTGAGGCACGAACAGGGGGCGGGGGACATCGACGTCGCCAAACCACCCCGTCAGCCGTGCGACGAGCGACATGTCGTGCCGCAGGCGAGGCAGGACCTGGTCGTACAACCACCGATGCTCGTCATTCTTGACGAGCATCAGGCTGCGCCAGCCCGCGATGCATGCGTAGGTGAGGTAGCGATCCTGGCAGCGACACAGGAAGGTCGCGTCCGACTCACCGCTGTCGAGGATCAGCGTGCCATTGAGAAAGGCCAGCGGCGCCGCAGTGTGGCGGCCCCCAGTGCCGAAGAACTGAAACAGGGCAACCATGGGTCGTGGTCGGTCATCGGCCGCGGGCTGTGTTGCAGGGAGATCCGCGCCAGCCGATGCCGACCCCTTCGGTGGTGGCATAGTGGACGAAACCGTCCTGCGACTGGTGCACCAACGGCAGGAAATCCTCGTACTCTTCGAGGTTCTTGGCGATGGTGCGCTGGAAGAACGGGTCGCTCGATCCGTGCATCAGCAGGATGTTGTGCCACAGTAGCAGCGCGTCCGAGTTCATCCACGGCAGAGTGCTCTCCAGCAGCGGGTGGTAGATGCGCTTGCCTCGAAGCTTGGGGTCGGGGTGATCGGCAGGGCACTCGGCATCGATCACGGCGATGTCGAAGGTGGTGCGGAGGCTGGGGAACACCTCGCGTGCATCGCCCGTGATGACGTGGGCGACATCGGCATAGCCCATGGACTCGATGTTGGCCCTCGACAGCTGCGTGACCTCGGGGTCGATGTCGATGAGGGTGGCCCGTCCCCCGTGGGCACGAAGCGCTGGCAGTGCGGACATTGCCCAGAACCCATAGTAGGAGCCAACGAAGACAATGTTGCGCGGGCGGAGGATGTCCACGAGTGCGTACAGCAGCCGCGACTCTTCGGGGTAGATGTACGTACGCCGACCGCCGTGGTCGAACTCCGACCCCACGCGCTGGGCGTGCCGTGCGTAGGTCGACTGGTCGTAGAGGGTGGTCCGCAGCAGCTTGCGTTGCTCGAGATCCGCCAAGATGTCGTCCACCATCGCGGTCGGGTTGCTGGGCAGCCGACGCGCAAAGGGGATGTCGTTGGGCAACAGGCCCGCTCCGTCGAACACCGCAGCCTGGTCCACGAGTCGCTCGATGAAGGCCGCTTGCGACAGCGTGCCGTCACGGAACGCACGGTAGAACGAAGTGGGGGCCAAGGCCCTGTCGATCGCATCGAAGACGGGGCCGGTGCTGAGGTGCATCATCGCTCCTTGGAAGTTGTTCAGTGCGTCAGGCCCCGCCGCTCGAAGGCATCGTGGATCTGCGCGTGTTCGAAGACGCCGAGTTCACGGAACAGACGAAGGGTGCCCTCGGTGGCGGTGGCGAGTCGCTCTCGATGCGCGTGCTCGCTGAGGCTCTCCTCGATCACGGCCTGAGCCTGGCACCCGTCGAGGCCGACCTCGAGCAGTCGCGCGCGCGACGTTGGAACATCAATGGCGAAGTAACACTCGATCAACTGGGGAATGTACGCGCCGAGTCGCTGCTGTTCCGCCACAGGCAGCCGGGGCCACCACCGGGTGAACAGACGAGAGAAGTAGGCCCGATGTACCGCCTCGTCCTTGGCGTGATCCCGGATCACGGCACGAACGCAGGGGAGGACCTCCGCATCGGTGTAGATCTGTCTCAACGTTTCAGTGATGAGCGTCTCGGAAATTACGACGAACAAGAGTCGGATGTCTGGGACCAACGCGGCCGGGGCTCGATCGCAGATGGTCCGGAGCCGATCCAAGAACACGGGCTCGGCCGGCACACATGGTGCCACGAGGCTGTGGGCGTGGACTTGTTGGCCGAAGTCGACCGCCACCATCGAGTGGTAGGCCTCGTCGACATAGATCTTGTTGGCGTCGAGCCGATGACCCACCTGCTGCCAGGGCAACATGCGTCCAATTCCCAGCTCCCATGCAACCTGGGTGACGACGCGGTGTTCGAGGTGTGCGGTGAACTCGAGGTGGGCATACAGCTCCTGCACCAGGAGCGCGTGGCCGGCAGCCGGGCCCAGTGTCTCGATGAGAGGGTGGGCCGCAATGGGGGTCAAGTCGCGGGAGTAGTAGAGCGTAGCGGCGCCCTCGACCGGCTCCAGCACCCTCCGAGGCGTGGTGTGGAGCGTTGCGTGGCGCCTCCAGTGGCGCATCAGCTCGTCTTCGCGCTTGGGCCCAGTCCGTGGCATCGCCTCTCGTCCCGTCCTGGTCAAGAGATCGCCTGTTTACGTTCCTGCTACGGGATAGTCAAGGTTGATCAGTCGGACAGCCGCCACACTCGGAGAGTGTAGTCGTGCCCAGTCGACGATCGCTCGCAGTGACTGTTCGCCTCTGGACTCCTGCCGACTCTCGGGATGCTGTGATGACCACATATCGCACAGTGCGGTCGTGGCCGCCCCGTCGGCGGTGTTCGGTTTGGTTGTATCGTTGCGGTGCTCGAATACGAGCGGGGCGTCCCGTGATCTACTTTGCGTATGGCTCGAACATGTTGGCGTCTCGCCTTCAGCGGCGGATCGAGTCCAGAGACTTGGGGCGGGCTGTACTGTCTGGTTGGCGGATCATCTGCAACAAGCCCAGCAAGGATGGCTCGGGGAAGGTCAACATCACTCTAGATCCCGGCGCCGAGGTGTTGGGGGTGTTGTACCGGGTCGATGCCGCGGGTATCGAGGACCTCGATGCGATCGAGTATGGCTACGAACGTACTGCGCTGATGGTCGACGGCGAGGGTGGTCGTGTCCTCGCGCAGGTCTACATCTGGACCGCCGCCTCCGAGCCGCTGGCGCTGTACCGCTGGTATCTCGACTTGGTGATCGCGGGGGCACTCGAGCATGGGCTTCCCGAGGCATACATCGAGCAGTTCCGTCGAGCTCCGATCATGCCCGAGCCCGACGGCAGCATGCTTGCGGTGGATCGACGCAAGACTCGGGGGGGCTGAGACGGTTGAGCGTGGGACGGACGAGGAACGCCTGCCTTGGACTCGGCGGTCATGCGGTCCGGTGGGCCGCACGCAGGTCCCTGCTCCAAACCGATCCGTGCCGGCCGGGCACGTCGGGCCCGCCGAGCCGTCCGGGATGCAGACGGCCGCCTCGTCGCCGTTCACGTCTTGGCGCGACGGGGGCGAGGTGCCAGGCCACGGGGCGCCCGGACCATCGGCCTCGGCCGGGGACGCGATGCGCGTGCCCACGGGGCCGCTCGGCGATACGGTATCGTCGACGAGGCCGCCATCCCGACCCTACGCATGGGGCCGGGCGTCTCCATGGCAGGCCACCGCGGCGCATGACCGACAGCGACGAGGATGGGTATGGTCGCTCGGTGCACGACCACCACGCCATCGACTACATCGAGTTCACGGTGACCGACCTGGCGCAGGCCAAGCGGTTCTATGCCGCCGCCTTCGGCTGGGAGTTCAACGACTACGGCCCCGAGTACGCGGGCATCAAGGGCCCACAGCGGGAGGCCGGCGGGTTGGCTGTCGGGCCGCAGGTCGACCGCGGAGGGCCGCTGGTCATCCTGTTCTCCGAGGCGCTCGAGGCCAGCGTCGAGGCGGTCGAGCAGGCCGGGGGGCGGATCACCAAGCCAGTGTTCTCGTTCCCGGGCGGCCGACGCTTCCACTTCACCGATCCCAGCGGCAACGAGCTGGCCGTGTGGAGCGAGGGCTGAGCCCATCGGGGTGCAGAGTGCGGCGTAGGGGGGGGTGGCGCGACGTCGCTCCCCCGGCGCCGCGCCACCCCGGCTCAGCCTCCGAACGTGGCTGCGTACTCCACGTCGTCGACGGAGGCCAGACCGCCCTGTGTTCCGGCCGTGGTGCCGTACTCGCCATCATGTAGCGTGATGGCGTCGTAGTCGGCCATCAGCTCGAACCACGGCGGTAGCAAGAGCACGTGGTCGCCGACGACTCGGGAGGTGCCAGGGTCGGTCAGTCTCGCGTGGAAAGTGCCCTGGTCCGCGTCGACTTCGATCGTCACGCGATACCAGCGATCGATCTCGGCGGCGGGGAACGGCAGAGCCTCGTCGAAGCCCTCGGCGCCACCCTCACCGTTGTCGACGATGAGGTGCCACGAGCCGTCCGCCTCCACGCGGACCACAGCGTGGGGATCGTCGTTGATGTCGGCGGCCGGACCATCGTGGCTGAACCCCACCGCGATGGGCCACGTCGTGCCGCCGGTCGCGTCGCTCCACTGCTCTACCCGCACGTTGACTTCGAGTCGGTGCCGGGCGCTCGGTTCGATCCCGGCGATGAGTCCCTGGCTGGTGCCGATGGCATCGTGCAGATGCAGTGCCTGCGTGGGAGCGCCATCGCTGTCCACGGTGTCGATGACCATCGCGGTCGGGGAGGGGATGGTCGGTGCGTCGATGCGGTCGACGACGTCCCGCCACGGCATACCCGGCTGCTCGCCCACCAACACGTCCTCGAAGCTCTCGTCGATGCCGTCGGGTTGTTCGCCGCTACTGCCCGAGGATTCCTCGGCGCCCGTCGTGACACTGAAACCACCGCTGGACTCTTCAGCGCCCGCCGTGCCATCGGCCGTGCCGTCGGTTTCACCGCCGTCCGTACCCGTCTGCTCCGGATCGCCGGTCGTCGGACTGCTGGGCTCCGGCCCGTTTGCGTCCGCGTCGTCATTGCTCGCACACCCGCTCGCAACGATTGCCGCGAGGACCACCACCACATTGCGCATGGTGAAGGGACCCGGGGGTCACGGGCGTAGTTTCGACGAGGGGGCTGGATACATCGTGATCAGCTGTCAACCAGGGAGCCCTCCACCGTTCGAAAGCCGCGACCCGATGTTTCAATGCGTGCATCGAAACATCGGGCCGGGTTGGGTGGTCGTCACGTCGCGGGACTACGCTCGGCCCACCAGCTTTCGCAACACCAGGCGCTGGCTCGGCTGCGCGACCGTGGGGTCGCTCTCCATGGTGATGAGCACCTCGAACTTGGCGTGGGGGGTGGTGGCGGTGAGCTTTCCGCGACGGCGCCGCTCGTTGTAGTCCAGTACGCCGGCCTTGGTGACACCGTGGCCCGGGACGGAGATCCACACGACGTACTGCCGCAATGAGGCATCGATGCGAGCGGGGGGAGCGAGGTGGTCGACGAGGACGCGGAC
>JAHZJA010000063.1 GCA_022601155.1 Deltaproteobacteria bacterium
CCGCGCCCGAGCCTGGTTCTCGGCGGGCAAACCGAACCTCGGGACGCTGCAGGCACTGCGGGCCGCGAATCGACAGGGGATTGCCCGGGGCGAGCACCAGGCCCTGCCGCCAGCGAGTGAGCGCGACCACCCGCATCCGCTGCCGACCGAACCGAGCGGTGATGATGGGGAGGTTGTGTCGACCGCTCGGAGCATCGAACAGGTGCAGGCCGGCGACGTGGACCAAGCCCGCTTCCAACATGTCGAGGGCCCGTCGACTGTTGGCCGGTAGCCATGTACCGCGGGCGTCGGCAAAACGCTGCCCGATGCGCGCGACCAGGGGTCCCAGCAGCGGAGCACACCCGGCCACGAGCACATGGCTCTCCAGACTCGAGCGGTCGGCCAGCGGCTCGACCTCGTAGCCGCCACGACCGACCGACCCCCGCAACAGACCATCGGCGGCGAGCGGAGAGTCATCCGGGAGTCGGTGGGCCACCCAGCGCTCGCCGACGCGGCCGAGCGCAACCCGGTGCCCCACCTGTTGGGGCGAAGGAGCGAGACGGGCGTGGATGGAGGACGGGGCGGGCAGGGTGAACAGGTCGTCCACCGTGCAGCCCAGGGCCCGTGCCAGCTGCAGCGCGAGCCGAGTGGACGGGACCCGGTGCCCCGCCTCGATCGCGATGATCGCTTGGCGGGTGGCGCCGATCCGCTCGGCCAGCGCGCGCTGCGACAGGCCCGCGCGTTCGCGCCAGGCGCGGACGGTGGTGACCCAATCGGCGTTCGTCACGGAACGTCATGTTTACATGACAAATGTCATGGTAACGGCACATCGTGACGATCGGCCGTAGCGGGCCGTTTCCATGCGAAAACCGCCGTACCCCGGCGGGGGACGGCGGCCTCGGCCCGTGTCGACGCTCGCGGTCTACGGTGCGAGTCGGGCGACCCAGATGTCGAGCCGGTCGCCCTGTTCCTCGGTGCCGACCACCAACGAATGGTTGGTGCCGTCGACCGCGACATCGAGGGCACGGTCATCGCCACCCGCCGCTCCGGCGTAGCCCTGCGTCCACACGTCCACCCCGACGGCGTCGACCTTGCGAATGAACGCATCGCGAGCTCCCAGCGCGCCGGGCTGGGGGACCTGGCCCACGACCACCACCGAGGAGTGGCTGTCGATGCTGATGCCGAACCCTTCGTCGTCGCCGTCGCCACCGCTGTGGTGGGTGGCCGCGCCGAGCAACGTCCCGCTGGAGTCGTACTTGCGCGCCATCAGGTTGAAGCCTTGACCGATGTCGTGCCGATCTTCGCGGCCGACGAGGATTGGGGCGCCGAGTCCATCGGACACGACCGCTTGGGCCTGGTCGAACCCGGTGGGGACCCCCTGGTGCACCGTCTCCCAGGTGGGGACGCCGCTGACCCCGAGCGGGAACGGCTCGAACCGCATCAACAGCATGTTGGAGATGCCTGCCTGGGTGGTCTGCCAGCCGCTGACGTAGATGGCCTCGAACGGCTCGGTGGCGACACCGGTGGCCACGTCGCGCGCGGGCGTGGAGTAACGCTGGACCCACAGCAGGTTCCCCTCGAAGTCCCACTTGGCGAGCACGATGTCACCGTCGAGGCCGTCGTCGAGCTGCTCGTTGGCCACCAACACCACGTTGTTGCTCGCGTCGAACGTCACGTCTGCGGTGACATCGTCGTCGCTGGCGAGCCCACCGAGGGTGTCCTCCCACTGGCTGATGCCGTTGGCGTCGAACACTTGCACCCAGACATCGAGGCCTTGGGGGATGCCGAGTCCCGAGTTGTCGACGACGCCCGCAACGACGGTCAGATCGTTGGGTGCCACATCGACGTCGACGGCCCAGTCGTCGGCGAGCGACACGTCGTCGGCGATCGTCCACAAGGTGTTGCCGTCGGAGTCGTATTTGCGGATCCACCGGCCGAGCCCGGTACCGATCCCGGCCTGGCGATCTTCGTAGCCCGCCACCACCAGGTTGCCCGTCGCGTTGCTCACCCCCACGCCCAGGGCGACCGCGTCGCCACCGTTGGGGTTTTGATGCTGCTGCACCCAGATGATCGAGCCGGGAAAGAAGCAGCCGGGGCTGCAGGTGTCGTTGTCGACGTCGTTGCCGTCGTCGCACTCTTCATCGGCGTGCAGGAACCCGTCGCCGCAGAACGCGACGGCACAGCCCTCCACGCACTCGTCGGCGTTGGAGATGTTGCCGTCGTCGCAGGGCTCGACGCCCTCCCACACGAAGCCGTCACCACACGTAGCCGGGATGCACAGGCTCAGGCAGGCATCGTTGTCGAGGACGTTGCCGTCGTCGCACAGCTCGACGCCCGTCTGCAGGACGCCGTCGCCGCAGCTGGCTTCTACGCAGCGGGACAGGCAGGCATCGGTGTCCGTGTCGTTGCCGTCATCGCATTCCTCGCCAGGCTGCACCACTCCGTCGCCACAGGTTGCGGGGACGCACGCGTTGGAGCACGCATCATCGTCGACACGATTGCCGTCGTCACACGTCTCGACGCCGGTCTGCACGAACCCGTCGCCGCAGGTGGCACTCTGACAGGTACTGGGGCACGCGTCGCTGTCGTCTGCGTTGCCGTCGTCGCATTGCTCGTCGCCCTCGACCACCCCGTTGCCGCAGCCGGGCTCTTGGCACGCGCACTCGCCCCACGCATCGCCCTGGTCATTGCAGACCTCGGTGCCGGGCGGACCCTCGTCGCATGGGCACTGGCGGGTCTCGCCTGGCTCGCAGAACGGATCGCCGGTCGAGGTGTCCTCGGCGGTGTCATCGGCGACCCCGGTGGTCGTGGTGGGATCGACAGTGTCACCACCCACCGTCGCCGCTCCGGTGGTGGCATCGGTGGAATCACTCCCATCGGTGTCGCCGCCAGGCAATAGACCCTCACACCCAAGGAACAGACCCAGGGCGGGGACGATGGCGAAGCGCAATATCGAGCGATTGATCGGAAGTGGGGGGCGTTTCATGGGGGTGTCTGCAAGCAGGCCACACTCCCCGGACGGCAATTTGTTGCCACGGACGAGCACGCCGACACACCAACACCTGCGCGATCGTCTACCTATTCACAGTAGCAAAGCCGCGGGAATCCGCCCACCTCGTTTACAGCGGTGGAACAGCGCGAGACGGGAAACCGATTCCCCCATGGGGCGTGGTGAGATGTAGCCCTGTCCCATGGGGTGGCCACGCGTGGCCACCCCATGGGCCGCGTTCGAATGTTCCGTCGTCCAAGTGTGGAAGATCGGCGGGACAGGTCGATGGAACGTGGTCTGCACAGTCGCGGTGCATGCTCAGTCGCAGCTACTGCGCCGGTCTGTGTGGCGTCGATGGATACGTGGTCACGGTCGAGGCCGACGTCCGCATGGGGTTGCCAGGCCTCACGGTCGTGGGTCAGACCGTCGGCGCTCTCAATGAGGCTCGCGAGCGAGTTCGCAGCGCGGTGGGCCACTGCGGGCACGAGGTGCGACCTCGTCGCCAAGTGGTGAACCTCGCCCCGGCCGACCGCCGCAAGGACAGCCCTGGCATGGATCTGGCCATCGCGTGCGCGCTGTTGGCCGCACACGAGGTGGTTCCGGCCGAGCGACTGGCCGGGGTCATGTTGTGGGGGGAGCTGGCGCTCGACGGCAGCTTGCGACCCACCGCCGGAACGTTGGTCGTGTCCGATTGCGCGCGCCGTCATGGCTATTCGGCGGTCGTCGTGCCGTCGGGGGCGGCCGATGAAGCGGCGATGGTCGACGGAATCGAGGTGTTCGCGGCCCGGTCGTTGGCCGAGGTCGTGGCGCACCTGCGCGGCGAGTCGTCGATGGTCGCCCACGTCTGCAAGCCTCCCGAGCACGAGCCCGCCGATGACGAGATCGACATGGCCGACATTCGCGGGCTGGCCCTGGGTCGGCTCGCGGTGGAGGTGATGGTCGCGGGGGGTCACAACCTGCTGCTGCATGGTTCGCCCGGGGTCGGCAAGACGATGCTGGCCCGGCGAACGGCGGCCTTGTGCCCGCCGCTGCCCGACGAGCACGCCCTCGAGGTCACCAAGATTCACGGGCTCGTCCGTCACCACGTCGCTCAGCAGCTGCAGCGGCGCGTGCCCATGCGCAATCCGCATCACTCGGTCACCATGGCCGGACTGCTGGGTGGAGGTCGTCCATTGCGCCCGGGCGAGGTCAGCCTGGCGCATCGTGGCGTGCTGTTCCTCGACGAGCTGCCCGAGTTCTCCCGCGCGTGTCTCGAAGGTCTGCGCGAACCTCTCGAAGAAGGCACCGTCACCCTCGTCCGGGCCCACGGCGCGATCACCTTGCCAGCCCGGTTCCAGCTGCTGGCCGCGATGAACCCCTGCCCATGCGGGTTTCTGGGGCATCCGAGGCGGGCGTGCACGTGCTCTCCCGCCTCGGTGGCCCGCTACCTCGCCCGGGTTTCGGGGCCTCTGCTCGATCGCCTCGATCTGGTGGTGCCCATCGTCGCGCCATCACGCGCTGCGCTTCCGTCCGCCGCAGCTGAGCGCAGCGCGGTGGTTCGGGAGCGGGTGCGGCGAGCCCGAGGGCACCAGGCAAACCGTCTGGCGTCCACTCCCTGGAGCACCAATGCCGAGGTCCCGGCCCGGGGCGGGGCGCTCGAACGGCTCTGTGCCTTGTCGCCTCCGGCCGAGGCCCTGCTTCGCCGGTTGGCCCAGGCCCGCGAGCTCAGCCCCCGTGCGCAGCATCGCCTTCGCCGCGTGGCACGAACCTTGGCCGACCTGTGTCCCGAGGTCGAGGACTGCAATGCTCCTGTCGATGAGCTGTTCGTGGCCGAGGCGGCGCACCTGCGTCGGCCTCCACAGCCTGGCGATGCCTGAAGGTGGCGAGCGGTGGCGCACCGAGGCCCCGCTCCGAAGCGGTCATGGTTCCAGCGGTGACGGCAGGGCAGCCAGCTCCAGCAAGGTGAACAACACCGTGTCGCCGACCGCGGCCAGGCTCTGCGCCGAGACACGGTCGATCGTGTCGCGGTGGGTGTGCCAGGCGTCGTACTCCCGGTCGATGATGAGCACCGACGGCACACCCGCCTCGGTCAGGAATGCATGGTCGTCGAGGATGCCGAACGAACGATGGGTGGGCTCGAACTGCGGGTGGCCGCGCCGCTGCGCCACCGACCACAGTCGGTCGACCAGCCCGGAGGCGTTGCGGACCGAGCTGGGCTCGATGGGGATGTGGAGGTCGCGGTCTCCGACCATGTCGAGCACGATGCCCAGCTGCGCACTCGCCAGCCACCATGGGGGATCCTCGAGAGCCTCGCGGGCGAAGTGTCGCGAGCCCATGCAGTAGCCGCCGTGGTCGGGTCGGCCCAGCTCCTCGCCGTCGAACAAGATCACCGTCAGGCCCACGTCCGGGGGGAGCGACCGCTCGAGCACGGGCATCAGCTCCAGGACCACCGCCACGCCGCTCGTGCCGTCGTTGGCCCCGGGCACGGGTCGGTCATGCCAGCGCGGGTCGGGATCTTCGTCGGCCCAGGGACGCGTGTCGAAGTGGGTCGCGAGGACGAATCTCCGGGGGGCCTCGGGTCGCACGTGTCCGAACAGGTTCACCAACGCGAAGGTGTCGCCCGTGCCGGGGTCGACGGCGGTCAGGCGCTGGCGCTCGATCCGGGTGGCGCCTCCCATCTCCAGCATCTGCGCCAACGCCTCGATCGAGTCGGCGCGGGTGGGGACTCCCAACCCCCGCGGCCAGTCCATCAGGATCTGCGTGCGGGCGAGGGCGGTGGCTCCGGAGAAGTACGGAGCGTCCGCCGCGTCCGGCTGAGCCTCGCCAGGGTCGCCAGCCGTCGTGGCCGCGGCCGTCGATGGCGGGGCCGGCAGGGGTGGAACCTGGCGGCATCCGGGCCCGAGTATCGGGCCCGAGACGACCAACATCCCCGTCGCAGCCCGGCGTCGCCAACTCGATCGCCACATCGCAGGGCGAGACTAACAGCCTGCTGACGTCTCGACGTCGTGAACCGTTGTCGGCCCCAGGTTTCCTTGACAAGCGAACACGGGTCTCGGTACGTCAACACGACCCGCGATGCTCGACATCCGATTCATCCGAGACAACCCCGAGGTCGTTCGCAAGGCCATCAAGGCCAAGAAGTTCGACGTCGACCTCGATCGACTGCTCGAGCTCGACGCCGAGCGCCGTCGGATCCTGCACGCGAGCGAGGCGCTCCGGACCGAGCGCAACGCTCTTTCTCAGTCGGTGCGCAAGGCCAGCCCCGAGGAGCGCGCTGCCCTCACCGAGAAGTCTCGCGAGGTGGGCAAGCAGCTCAAGTCCCACGAGAAGGAGCTGCCGCCGATCGTCGAAGAGCTCGAGCAGCTGATGCTACGCATTCCCGGCATCCCGGCGCCCGAGGTTCCCGAGGGCGACTCCGAAGAGGACAACGAGGTCATCCGCCACTGGGGGGAGCCGCGGCAATTCGACTTCGAGCCCCGCGACCATGTGGAGCTGTGTCGGATGCACGGGCTGGTCGACTTCGAGAGGCCGCCGCGGTTCGCGGGAAGCCGTGCCTACGCGCTCAAGGGCGACGGCGTTCTGCTCGAGCAGGCGCTGCTTCGCTACGCGCTCGACATCGTGATCGCCGACGGTTTTACGGCCGTGTCTCCGCCCGTGCTCGTGCGCGAGGAGGCCATGGTCGGCACCGGGTTCTTCCCGCTCGGTCACGACGACACCTATCGCACCGCTCGCGGGCCGCTGTTCCTGGTGGGGACCTCCGAGGTCTCGCTCGTGTCGCTGCACGCCGACGAGATCCTCGATGTCGAGGAGCTGCCGATCCGCTACGCCGGGCTGTCGCCTTGTTTCCGGCGGGAGGCCGGGGCCGCCGGACGAGACACGCACGGCCTGTACCGCGTGCATCAGTTCATGAAGGTCGAGCAGGTCATCATCTGCGAGAACGACGAAGAGATGTCGCTGCGGGAGCACATGCGTCTGCTGGGCAACTCCGAGCGCGTGCTCCAGGGCTTGAAGCTGCCGCATCGCGTTGCGCTCGCGTGCACCATGGAGCTGGGACTGGGCCAGGTGCGCAAGCACGAGGTCGAGACATGGATGCCGAGCCGTGAGGCCTACTGCGAGACCCACTCGTGCTCCACGCTGCTCGAGTTCCAGTCTCGCCGTTCGAAGATCCGCTACCGCCCCACGTCCGACTCCAAGCCGCAGTTCGTTCACACCCTGAACAACACCGCGCTGGCGTCTCCTCGCATCCTCATCCCGGTGCTGGAGCACTATCAAAACGCCGACGGATCGATCACCATCCCCGAGGTGCTTCGGCCCTATATGGGTGGACGCGAGCTGTTGACGCCCAAGGCGTGAACCCGACCGCTGGCGGCACGCTGGCCGGCTGATCGACGAATCATGGTCGTCGGCCTGTGTCGCCCGGTGAGAACACCGGGCGGCATTGCGACCGTGTCGCCGTGACCGTTGGCGGCCGGCATCTTCATCGGCCAAGCGCCGGGCCTGCTTGCGCTCGGCTTCTTGGGCCTGGCGTCGAGCTTCGTCGGCTTTGAGCTTGGGCTCTTGGGCTCTTGGGCTCTTGGGCTCTTGGGCTCTTGGGCTCTTGGGCTCTTGGGCTCTTGGGCTCTTGGGCTCTTGGGCTCTTGGGGTTGGCGTCTTCGGCCTTGGGCTTGGCTGCGTCGGCCTTGCGCTTTGCGTCTCTGGCCTGCTTGGGCTTGGCATCTTCGGCCTAGCGTCGAGCTTCGTCGGCCTTGC
>JAHZJA010000689.1 GCA_022601155.1 Deltaproteobacteria bacterium
AGGAAGAGGGCTATTGGTCGGCCTACGTGAGCATCGAGAACCAGGATATTCCGCACCTGTGGAAGACCTCGGACCTCGACTATGCGGTCATCAGCATCGAGGTCACGATTCCCACCCGCAACGGCCCCGTCGTTCGCACCGTCCCGTTGTTCACGCTCGATCACGGAGTCCCGCAGGCGGAGACCGGGGTGGACCTGCTCAAGAAGATCCCGCTGACCAGTGAGGCGCGCGAGCAAATCTCGTTCAAGTTGGAGGTCAAGTACCTCAAGAACAAGGCCGCCCTCGACACATCGCGCGCCATCTTGGGGAGGATTACAGACCTCGCGAAGCCATACCTGGGCAACTACCCCGTCGCCTCTCAGATCATCGAGACCTCGCTCGGCCTGATCGACGACGCGGTCGCCTCGAAGGAAGGTGCGGTCTCATCGATGGTCACGGTCGTCGACGCCGACCGGGTGCGACAAAAAGCTCTGGCATCCAGCACCCACTCGTCGCTGCAGGCGTTCTTTCTCCTTCCGATCGAGCTCAGCTACTACCGCGGCCGCGGCCAGGATGGTCAGCACGACCAGTGCAGGGACAAGCAGAGCGTCGAGTCCTGTGGCGTCAAGTCCTGGGTGAACAAACAGATCGGGCCTGGCAACGTCATCGTCGAATGCCCAGAGTTCCCCGGCCGTCTATGTGTCGCTCCCAAGAGCTATGTCGACCCCCCGGGTCGTGACGTTGGCCGCGAGAAGAAACGGCTGCAGCAGGACATCGAGACGACGGCCGCCGGCCTCATGGGACCCGGGCAGCCCACGGCACTCGATCCCGATGCCAGTTCGCTGACGATTCTCCTCAACGAGATCATCCAGGACGAGGAATTGGATATCACCATCCGAGACATCGATCCCCCGACCATTGACGTCTTGCAGAGGCTGGCCGACCACACAGATTCCTACCGAACGTCGAACATCGAGCCATGCGAGCAACAGTTCGTCGATACGAGAGACCCGCCCCCCGTTGGCCGACGAACGCTCGAAGATTGTGAGGAGGCCGTCTACGCCTACGAGGACCTTCGGGGCCACCTCGTCGACCTGGCGTTCGAGGCGGCGATCGAGACCAACCAAATCGTCGCGAACCAACGCAAAGCGGAGGCGCATGACAGCGAGCGACGCTACCGCCCAGACCGCCTCGACTCGCTGGTCTACATCACGATCCGGTTCAAGCGCTTCGAGGACGTGTACGATCCCCAGGCCCTCATCGCGGGAAGCCACTCCGACTGCCGAGCGATCACCGAGGAGGCCATCGAGAGCACGCAGGAGTACTTCGGGGCCAACATCGACTTCTTCCGAGCTCAGGACGCCGACAAGATTCGTCGGATGCTACGCAGCGCACGCGACTACTTGCTCATCAAGTCGTTGGTCGCCAAAGGCTCCCACATCGAGGCCGCCCGGAGCCTCGGCGACATGCAGCTGCTGTTGCCGGACCCGATGAATCACAGCCTCGAGCACCGGCTCGACGCCCACGTGTTCTCGATCCACCGGTGCTTCGACAAACTACGGCGACGTCCGCCACTGAGGCAGCTGGCTCGCCTGTGGACCCTGTACCTGCGCCCGGGACAGGGGCTGCCGCGCACGGTGCCGCGAGGCATCGTCTATGGCGAAGCGGAGAGCACATCGCTCGACCCCCGGAGCTCTTCGGCGCGCCGCGTGGATGATCTGGTCGCGAGCCTGGAGGACTTCGCCAGGGTCATCGGCGACAGCCCACCCAAGCTCGACCCGCACGGGATCGGCGATGAGTTCACACCCGCGCTGGGAGAAAAATCGAAGGACCTCGCCATTGCGGAACTGCTGTTCGAGGAAGCGACCCAGCTGATGGCCGACCAGCGGGAGCTGGCCAGTGCCGTGACCGACTGCAAGTCGGCGGTAGAGGTGCGGGACTCGTTCGGCGCCACCTGCCGGTCGTGCCTCGCGACCTTGCGAAGCAAGTGCGATGGAGATGGGCAGGATGCCGAGAAGGCGATCATGCTGGACCACATCCGAGCGGCCAAGTCGGCCAACCGTAGATTTTTGATGTGGAGGTAGACCGACCTCACACCACACGATGAGTCTGTGGCCCACGAGATCACTGCGCAGCCGAAATCGACACCAGGGCGGGACTCGTTGGTCGACCGTCATCAGCACTGCGGAGACAGCCGCGGTCGCGCTCGTTCGAGGTGCTGAATGAACGCCTGCCTCGCACGGCGAGGACTCTGCATTCGTTGGCCACCGCAGACACCGCCGATGAGAGGTCGACGCAGCTCACGTCGAGCTGGGAAACCACAGGACGGCCGGAGCCAGCGAGTGTCGACACCATCGATGGCGAGGTCGCGTGCGATTTCGGAACGACCGCAACCGGCGATCCCCAGTGGCCGCCCGTCCAACCCCAGCTTGCCCCGGGGTCGGGTCACACCGTCAGGGTGGGCTCCGGGGGATGCAGCCGGATCCGCCTACCCCAGCAGATCGCGACACGTCGGCGACGTAGGCACGCTGCCTGGCTTCGGCCGAGTCCCGAGCACGCGGTCGCCCAGGTGCATGGTGACGCCCATCCAGTAGTGCTCGTTCTTGAAGTGATGCAGCCGATGCTGACGCCACAACCGACGGTAGATGGCGCCGCGCGGGCGGTAGCTGCTGTGGCACAGGTGGTGGGTCCACTCGTACAGCAGGCACATCGTGCTCATCATCGCGACGCCGGTGAGCCACAGGCCCACGGTGGGCGCGACCAGAGCCATGAGACCCCCGAGCAGACCGTAGCCCACCAGGCCGCTGCGCAGCGGGATGTACCAGGTGCGGGGATCGTGGGGGCGCTGGTGGTGAGCTCGATGCTCGCGGGCAAGCTCGAAGTCGACGGTGAAGCCACGCCACCGCCGCGATCGCCAGTGCAGCAACCCCACGTGGATGACCCACTCGGCAAACGGATGCAGCGCGACGAACGAGGCCAGCACGACCAGGTCCCAGACGGACCAGCCGCCGACGATCATCCGACCAATCCCGCTGGCGAGCAGCAGCCCGCCCGCCACATGAGCGGTGCGCTGGCGCAGGAACACCAGCCCGGCGTCACGCAGCGAAAGACCAGGGGCGCGCGCATCGTGGGGGAACACCCGCGGGCGACGACCGGCGACGGTGGAGCTACCCGCGCTCATGAGGCCGTCCCTTCGCGGGGCTCGGTGTCTTGCCCCTGCGGCGCGATGGTGGCGTCTTGCAGGGCGGCGACCAGCTCGAGCACGCGGCGAGTCCCTTGTTCCCTCAGGGCGGCGGCGACGTGCCGAGCCGACAGCTCATCGCCGCGCGCGACCGCCTCGG
>JAHZJA010000690.1 GCA_022601155.1 Deltaproteobacteria bacterium
AGGCTGCGCTTCGAAGGCGCATCGGGTCAAGAGTCGAGGAGCGAAAACACTGCCACTGCGGTCGGGGGCGGTTTTATGGCGCGTGGAAAACCGCCAAAGTCGAGGCTTGAATCGTGACGAGGCAGGAGGAGGACGACGGTGAGCGACGACTACCAAATTCGAGGTCTGGTCACGGGCCTGACGCCAGCAGAAAAAACCTTCCTGGTCACCCATCCCCACTTGGTCAACACGATCAAGGCCAACGCCGACATTGCGCTGGCGGAGGCGGCCCGGCGCTACGGAGGGCTGCACAACGGTCGCGGCGATGCGTTCCGCCACTGCTACTGGTCGGCGTTGCTGGCTCGTGACATCGGAGGCGACAACGCGGCGAAGTTCACGGGCGCGCACGAGCAGTGGTCTGGCAATCCTCCCGGGGAGAAGGCGATGGACCTGCACAACAATGCGGTGGGGATCGCCATCGGCCGCGGCAGCCCCGGTGCCAGCAACGCGGCGCTGGCCACCCGGTGCGTCAAGGCCATGTCCTCGGGTCGCCTGCAGACGATGCCGTAGTGCGGGCCCTGATGGCGTCATCGCTGGGGTGCTACGCTCGCCCCGCGATGGCGCCCGTGACCCACGATGACGCACACGATCGTGCGCTCCTGGAGACCTGGAGGGGTGGGGATGCGAGTGCGGGCGAGCGACTGATGCGTCGCCACTACGACGCGATCCATCGATTCTTCGAGGTCAAGGCGTCGTTCGTTGCCGACGATCTCACCCAGCGCACGTTCTTGGCGTGTGTGGAGGCGGCCGGTCACTACCGTGGCGACTCCAGCGTGCGGGGGTTCCTTTCGGCATCGCTCGCAAGCAATACCTTTCGTACCAACGCAAGGACGGACGGCTCGAGTCGGCGATGCAGTTTCGCGACTTTGGAGGGCGCCGCACTCTCACCTCGGTGAGCACGTTGGTCTCGCGACGCGAAGAGCAGCATCTGTTGCTGCGCGCGCTCGTGGAGCTGCCCGCCGATCAATTGATGCCGCTGCAGCTGTTCTATTGGGAGGGCATGCCCACGGCTGAGATCGGCTACGTGCTGGAGATATCCCCCAGCGCTGTCACCAATCGGCTGATGCGCGCTCGGCGTGCCTTGCGCGATCAGATCGGTCGCATGCCGGCGCGCACCGAGCTTCAGGCCGCGGTGTTGCGCGATCTCGAGGCTTGGGCGCGCTCGCTGGCCGCCAGCGAACCCGGCCCTCAGCGAGTGCCTGACGCAGGCTCGATGCCGCTGGGGCCTGGCCCCGGGGGCGCGTCCACGAGCTGATAGATTCGAGTTCGTGGAGGGGTTCGCGGCCCACGATCCTGGGTTCGAGCCCAGAGCGCTGGTGCCGGGCAGTCGCCTGGGCAACCACGAGATCGTCCGCCGTCTGGCCGTCGGAGGGATGGCGGAGCTGTACCTCGCGCGGGTGATCGGCGTCTCCGGGTTCGAGAAGCTGGTGGTCGCCAAGCGAGTGCACCCGCACCTGGCGTCAGACGCCAATTTCATTCGCATGTTTCTCAACGAGGCGCGGCTGGCCGCCACGCTCGATCACCCCAACGTCACCCAGGTGATGAACATCGGTGTGTCGCACGGGGAGCACTTCTTCACCATGGAGTATCTCCACGGCGAGGACCTGCGCAGGGTGCTGGAGAAGGCGGCACCCGACGGCCCGCTGCCGCTCGAGTGCGCGATCGAGGTGGTGGCCGCGGTGGCTCGGGGGCTGCATCACGCCCATGAGCGCCACGGCCCGGATGGACGCCCGCTGGGCCTCGTTCACCGAGACGTCTCGCCATCCAATGTGCTGCTGACCTACGAGGGCGGGGTCAAGGTTGTCGATTTCGGCATTGCCAAGGCGGGCGCGCTCACCAAGCAGACGACGGCCGGAACCCTCAAGGGAAAGATCGGGTACATGTCGCCCGAGCAGTGCCGTGGTGATCCCGTCGATCGTCGCTCCGACGTGTTTGCGCTGGGAATCTTGCTGTACGAGACGACGACGGCGCGGAGATTGTTCGTCGCGGGCAGCCAGTACGGGGTGCTCAACAAGATTATCGAGGGGCGGTACGCACCGCCTTCGGCCGTCACCGAGGACTATCCCGACGAGCTGGAGGCCATCGTCACGCGGGCGCTCGCCACCGATCCCGCCGACAGGTTCGAGACCGCCGAGGCGATGGAGCTGGCGCTCGAAGACTTCGCCCATTGCAATCACCTGCGCACATCGCCGCGGGTCCTGGCCCAGTACCTCGAGGGCTTGCTCGGGCACCGTCCGTATCCCACAGCCGAGATTCCCACGCAGACGCGGCCGATTCGGACCGGAGGGACCGAGCGGCGGATCCTCGTACCCGGGTCCGTCGCATCTTCCACGACGCCGGACCCCCCGCGTCGACAGTGGCGCATCGTCCCGTACGCGATGGTGGGCTTGGCCGCGCTGGGGGCAGGCCTGGGCATGGGCGGGGTGTTTCGTTCCGAGGCCAGCCCCGCGCCGTCGGTGGCTCCCGCAGCCGCCCCCGCGGTGCAGCCGGAGCCTGCCGTCGAGCCACCCGGTGTCGCGACACCTACGCTGCAGCCGCCCGCGTCCGACGTGGAGCCACCCGTCGCGCAGCCGCCTGCGTCCGAGGCGGAGCCACCCGTCGTGGAGCCGCCCGCCACCACGACTTCGGAGCCGGCGGCCCGCTCTTCGAGTGCAAAACCGACGCGAAAGAAGAGGCGCCGTTCCAAGGGCAAGCGCAAGACCACCCAAGCGGGCAAGTCGCTGTATCCTCCGTCGTACTACGAGTGACGACGCCGGCCACGATCGCGTTCTGGACCGCTCTTGGGGTCACCAGCACCACGGCTCCACCGCAGGAGGTTCCGTCGCAGGAGGCTTCACCGCGGGAGGTTCCACCGCAAGAGGCTCCGCCGAGCCCCGATCCGGTGGTCGACGACCAACAGCGTGCCCGGGCATTGGCTGGCGAGGGTGAGGCCCACTTCGTTGCGGGGCGGTACGACGAAGCGAGCGATGCGTATCGCCGTGCTCATGCCCTTCATGCGACGCCGCTGTTCTTGTTTGCCTGGGCGCGCAGCGAGCAAGAGGCCGGGCGGTGCGACCACGCGATCGAGCTGTACCAGCAATTCCTCTCCACCGGTCCTCCGCCCGCCGATACCGACCGAGCCAACCTGGAGGTGGGGCGGTGCTACGGCCAGCTACCCCAGGGCACCGAGCCGCCCGTCGAGGGCGAGCCCGACGACACGCCGGTGGTGGAGCCCGAGCCGGAGGATGAAGGGGAACCTCTGCCGCGATCGGCCGAGCGGGAGCGTGAGCCTTCCGCCCCCTGGCTTCGCGACCCGTGGGCTGGAGCGATGCTGGCGACGGGCGTCACGACCCTGGCGGTGGGGGCGGGCCTGTATCTCCAGGCTCGATCGGATGACCGTCGGGCCCGAGGGGCTTCCACCACCGACGAGTTTCGGGCGGCGACGAGCCGGGCGACCCGGTTCAGCGCAGGGGGCATCGTCGGATTCTCGGTCGGGGGTGCACTGGTGGCGGGTGCGGTCATCCGCTACGCGATCGTCGGCCGCCGCCAGTCTCGGGTTGGCGTGGCGGCGGGGCCACGCTCGGTCACGTTCTCGGTACGGTTCTGACCGCGGTGCGGGCGCGGTGACGTGAACCGCATGGAACGGGGCGTTACGAGGGCTTCGAGGCCCTCGGTCATTTTCTTTCCATTTTCTCGGTGACGAGCGGCGGCGAGCGGCGACCTGGGGGGTCGATGGTCGGACGCACGAACCGGGGGCGCAGGCTCCGTTGCGGAATGGCGCTCACGTTGGCGACGGTATCGGGGTGCTACTCGGGCCTGGACCGCATGCCCGACGCCGCGGCGCAGGATGACGACGACGGGGCGTCGCAACAGCTGCCCCCGCGGGCTCCGGCCGCCAACCTCGCGGCAATCTCGGGCCTGCGACGGCTGAGCGCCCGCGAGTACGACGCGACGGTGCGCGACCTGCTGGGTGAGCCCGGGGGCGCGGCGTTGCTGCTCCCCGAGGACATTCGCACGCCCTACGACAACGACTACACCACTCAGGTTGCTTCGCAGGCGCTCATCGAGGGCGCCGATGTTCTGGCCGCGGACATCACGGGGCGCTTGATCGACGATCCCGCGCGCTTGGCCGAGGTCGTGGGCTGCACGCCCACCGGTCCCGGCGACGCCGAGTGCCTGCGCGAGTTCATCGAGCGGTTTGGTCGCAAGGCGCTGCGGCGCCCGCTGACCGAGCCGGAGACCGACGAGTACATGCTCGCCATGGACCACGCGATCGAAAGCGGCGAGTTCTCGACGGCAGTCGACACCGTGTTGCGGTCGATGCTGCAAGACGTCGAGTTCTTGTACCGCGTAGAGCTGGGGACGGAGGTCGAGGACGAGCCGGGGCTGTTCGAGCTCAACGACTGGGAGATCGCCACCCGCCTGTCCTACCTGCTGTGGGGGAGCACGCCCGACGACTGGTTGCTGGCCAAGGCCGCGGCGGGGCAGCTCCACACGCGTGACGAGATCCGGGCGACGGCCGAGGCGATGCTCGACGACGAGCGCACGCTGGCGTTGGTGGAGCGGTTCCACGCGATGTGGATGGGCTACGAGACGCTCCCCTTCGGCGGCGCGCTGGCCGATGCGATGCGGACGGAGACGAGGGCGCTGTTCCAGCGGGTGCTGTTCGACGAAGACCGACCCTGGCAGGACCTGTTTCGCATGGAGCAGACCTATGTCGGGGACACGCTGGCCGAGCACTACGGCTTGCCGCTGCCCGGCAGTGCCGAGCCCACCTGGGTGGACTACGGAGAGAGCGGGCGCCAGGGGTTGCTGTCGCAGGGCAGCTTCCTGTCGGTGGGTGGCAAGTTCAACGACACCAGCCCGATCGTCCGGGGGCTGATGATTCGCACCCGGCTGTTCTGCGAGCCGTACCCGACACCGCCGCCAGGCGTGAGTGTGGACGAGGAACCCACCGAGGGGGTGTGCAAGGTCGATCGCTACGCGGCGCACCGCAGCGGCTCTTGTGCCGGATGCCACGATCTGCTCGATCCGGTGGGTTTTGGGCTCGAAGCCTACGATCTCCAGGGACGCTTTCGCAGCCACGAGCTCGACGATCCGGAGACACCCGACGACGAGTCCCAGTGCGAGATCGAGGGGCAGGGGAGCTTGATGCTCGCCAACGGCGACAGCTTGGGCTTCTCGGGCCCGGGAGAGCTTTCCGATCGGCTGCTCGATGCCGGGCAGCTCAACCGCTGCGCGATCACCCAGCTGGTCCGGTTCTCCGTGGGGCGTTTCGAGCTGGACCCGACCGACCGCGACCTGGTCAACGGCATGACCGAAGCCCTGGGTGGCGGCGACTTTCACTTCGACACGCTGGTCCTCGACCTCGTGTCCAGCGAGGCGTTCCGGTATCGCCGCGAGGAGGTGCAGTAGCCATGGCCATCAAGCTGACGCGACGATCGCTCCTGCGTGGAGCGGGAGGGGCCGCGCTGGCACTACCCGCCCTGGAGATCATGGGCGGGCACGCGAGTGCTGCTCCCGGGGATGCTCCGCCCGCCCGCTACATGTTCGGTTACTGTGGGATGTCTACGGGGGCGGGCTCCCTGCCCGATCAACCGCTGGTGCCGTCCACCGAGGGGGCTGGCTATGCGCTGCCCGAGGCCCTGCTTCCGCTCGAGGAGCATGGGGTCGTCGACGCGGTGACAGTGGTCAGCGGTCTATCGATTCCCTACGCCGAGGTCGGGGGCGAGCCGCCGCCGGGGGGCCGCATCCGCGAGTTCCATGGCACCACCCTCGTGCCGCAGATCTCGGGCATGCGTGCGACGTCGCGCAACCGCGTGCCCTCGGGGCCCAGCTCCGATCAGATCGTGGCCGATGCGATCGCGGGCGACACCTTGCACCACAGCCTGTCGTACCGGGTGCAAGCGGCTCAGTACGCAGGTGACAACTCGCAGGGGGGATCGTCGGGGCGGCTGTCGTACGCGGCCAATGGCGACTCGATCGATGCCATCGATCCGATCTCGAGCCCGCGGGTCGCTCACGAGTCGCTGTTCTCCAACTTCGTGCCGCCCGATCCGGCGGAGGCCGCCGCCGCGCAATTCTTGCTGGAGCGTCGCCGCAGCGTGGTCGACCGGGTTCGGGAGCACGCGCAGCGGCTGTCCTCGAAGCTCGGGGTTGCCGACCAGCAGCGACTGGAGCGACACCTCGACGAGATTCGAGCGCTGGAGGAACGCTTGGACGCGCCGCCGCCGGATCTGGTGGGTGACTGCGCTCTGTTGCCGCATCCTGGCGAAGATCCGCCCATCGGTGGGGCGCACCCGGTCGAGGGTGGCAACGTGCAGTACGACCAGGCGGCGGGATGGTCGGACGAGCAGCTGCGCGCCGAGATCCTCACCGATCTGGCCCATATGGCGTTCGCCTGCGACCTGTCGCGCGTGGTGGCCATGCGCTACTCCTACTCGCAAGCGTTTCTCAATGCGCACCCCTTCTCGGGGCACAACTCCGACGTGCACGGCCTGGGGCACAGCAACAACGTCCAGGGGGTGAGCGATGCTGCGGCCTGGCACATCGGTCACTTCGCACGGCTGGTGGCGAAGCTCCAGGCCAGTCCCGAGGTCGACGGCAGCACGCTGCTCGACCACACCGCGCTGGTCCTGTGCTTCGAGGGAGGGCATGGCTTCGACCCCGAGACCGGGAGCTCGGTCAGCCCGCACTCCACCGACGACATGGTCATGCTCATTGCTGGTCGGGCGGGGGGGTTGTCGCCGGGTCGGCACATCGTGGCGCCGGGGCGGCACCCCGCCAACGTGATCGTCTCCGCGATGAATGCGGTCGGCGTGGACGGGGGACTGGGCGAGATCGGCGAGGGGATGCCCGAGCTGTTCGAGTGACGCGGGCTGGGGCTCGTTTCGTGCGATCGTTGTGCTGGCGATGACGACGGACGGTCCCCTGACCTTGGAGCAGCTGGTGGCGCCGACGCCCCTGGGTCGGTGGCGCGACGAACACTGGGGCCGAACCACGGTGCACCTTCCGGGCGGGGCCGGGCGTATCGCCGGGTGGCGGGATGCCCGGGGGTGGCGCTCGTGGGCGCACACCGAGCTCCATGCCGCCTCCCTCGATGACGCCGGGATCCAGCAGCGCGAGGCCATCGGAGCCGAGCAGATCGAGGGGCGATTGGACGCAGGCGCGACCGTGTGCGCCGACGTCTCGGCGGATACGCGCGTGCGGCCGTTGTTGGCCGATCTGACCGCGTGCCTCGCCGCGAGTCGTGGCCGACCGTTTGCCAAGCTGTACCTCTCGGGGCCGAACCGAGGCTATGTGCTGCACACCGATCGCTTTCACGTGATGGTGGTGCAGCTGTCGGGGCGGAAGCGGTGGTGGGTGGGGGAGCGGCCGGCGGTTGCCAATGCCACGGCGGGATCCGAGG
>JAHZJA010000691.1 GCA_022601155.1 Deltaproteobacteria bacterium
CACGTCGTCACGAGGCGAGCCGGTCAACGTCAATGCACCGGGCTCCTATGTCGACGGCGCCGAGAACAATCCCGACCCAGACATGGCACCGACGGACGTCTACCTCGGGGGCAAGGCGTTCACGGGGGCGAAACCATGGGCGGAGCTACCCCTGGCGCTCCGGGAGCGGCTTCAGTTGTTCCACCACGTGTCGTACACCAATGCGCACATCGAGTATCCCAAGGCGCTCGAGTGCTTCGGTGCGGTGCGGGGGGAAGATGGCAATGGGGTGGAGTCGCTGCCGTCGGCGATCGCCCAGGAGTGTGCCGGGCTGCTCGACACCATCCAGGTCGAGCCGGTCGACCTGCGTCGTGGTCATCGTGCCGTACGGTTCATGGGTAACCCCATCCCGCAGACGCCTCCCAGCGCCATCGTTGAGCTGTTTGGTGGCAACCCCGGGCAGCTGGACGGCCTCGCGGACCTCCGGGACCAGCACCTGGACCAGCTGCACGCGTCGCTGCGGGAAGATGGGACGGACGCCGAGCGACGGTTCCTCGACCGCTATGCGCTGGGGCGTTCTCAAGCCAAGGCCATGGGCAGCCAGCTCGGATCGCTGCTGTCGGGCATCTCGCCCGGTGACGACGGGCCGACCGCGCAGGCCATTGCGGCGGTGGCGATGATGAAGCTCAATCTCTCCCCCGTGATCCTGCTGCACTTTGGCTTTGGTGGCGACAACCACAAGGACGAAGACCTGTCCGAGGAGCGGCTGGAGTCGGTCCCGGGGATCGAGGCGATCGGTACGCTGTGGAACGAGCTGGTGGGTGCCGGTCTCGAAGATCGAGCCACGTTTGCGACCTTCGATGTCTTTGGTCGCACGCTGGTGCGCAACGATCGGGGCGGTCGTGACCACCAGGCCAATCACCACGTCATGGCGATGTTCGGGCCTCGGGTACGTGCCGGGGTCGTGGGCGGCGTCCACAAGGTCAACGACGGCAATCGTCCGTTCTCGGCGCGGCCCATCGACTCGGCCAGCGGTGTGGCCACCGATGACGGCGATGTCGGGCTCGAAGACAGTCTCACGGCGGCTGCGGCCACGCTCGCGGCGGCAACCGGGGTCGATGCGGAACGGATCCAAACGCGAGTCACCGGTGGCACCGTGGTCACGGGGGCGTTGACGGGTTGAGGGCCGGCCGTCCGAGCGCGGATGAGGGGAGGGCACATGGACCTGTGGCCCATGTCCTGGTGCGGGTGCTGGACAGGGGCGGCAACCGAGACTGCATGTCGACCCGAGCGGCCGCGCGTCACCACGCGCGATGGAACTGCTCGCGTCGGCGAATGGTGCACGGGCCGGGCAGGAAGGCGCTCGCCTCCAGGCGCGGTGGCGTGGGCCCCCATACATCGAAGGCATCGTGCCCCGTCAGCTCGCGCACTTGCAGCTGCGGAGACATGGGCTGGGTGTCCACCAACAGCCGCACGCAGTCGACCACGTGCGGCTGGGCTGCGGCCTCGGGGTCGGGCGGCTGGACGAGACCGTGTTCGAGCAGCGGCAGCGGTAGCGACAGTGACCAGCGCAGCGAGGCGCTGGGCTCGACGAGGCTGGCCGCCAGGCGCCCGGGCCACCCGGGGCTGACCAGCGGCGGAGGCGGGGGCGCGCCGCAAAGCAGCAACAGCTCGTCCCCGGGCCCATGGAAGGCGTACGCCCCGGTGGAGCGCTCGGGATGAACCGTCATCAGGTGATGCACGTAGACGTCGACCGCCCCCAGGTTGTCGACGCGAGCATCGACGGTCAGGGCGCCTTCGTGGAGCCGAGTCGTCACCGACAAGCGTGGCCCCGTGTCGGTCACGGCAGGGCTCCGTAGTTGGTGCGGGGCGGCAGGCCCGTCTCGCCGCGATAGCCGTTGTCGGCGTGTGTGGTGCCGTACTCCTCGTGGTTGGCCCAGCGCTTGTCCCAGTTGTCGGCGGTCTCGGTGCCCATCATCTTGCCGCCGCCCTCGGCATTGTTGGCCGCGTGGTGGAGCTCGTGGTGAAGCATCGCGTCGGAGGAGGTCCCGGGGTGGGGATGGCTGGCCCCCGGCGGACCGTGGTTGGCCCAGTTCTCGGGGGTGTGACTGACGACCGATCCACTGCCGGCCCCCTTGGCTCCGGTGGCCATGTCGGTCATGGCGTCCCAAGAGTTGGCCTGCGCGAAGGCGTTGTGGGGGCCCTTGCCGGCCGGCAGCGGCACGATCTCGACCTGGGCGCCCGCCTTGCCGATGCGATTGAGGGCGTCGCGACCCGATCGCGTAGCGGCGAGCTTGTACAGGTCCTTCATCACGTCATCGGCATACTTGGCGCTGCCGTGCACGACGATGTGCCCCTTGGCGATCATCTTGTCGACCTTGGCGTTGGCCGTCACCTTGCGAAACACGGCGCCGCCGACCTTGACCACGCCCTTCATGATCTGCGCGACGGCGAGAGAGAACAGCGAGGGCAGGGGGGCACCGCCGATCATCACCGTGCCGCACCCCGCCCCCACGGTCGTGCCCACCATGGGACCGATGGGCGGATCGCTGGGCTTGGGGCTGGTGAAGATGCAGTGCTTGGTGATGTCGATCCCCAGCCGCGCCGCGCGGGCGCCCTCGATCCACACCGACGCAGAACCCAAGAAGATCTCGTACATCGGCACATAGCCGCCGCACCAGACCCCCAGGCCCATGTCGCCGCAGCGCGCGGCCGATCGTCCCCCATGCTTGGTGCGGTCGGCCCCCGAGAGGATGGGGATGGGAATGAGAGGGCCCGTGCTCGGCAGTGGAATGGGCACCGGGTTGGGCGGCGTGATGTTGGGCGGATGGTTGTGGGCGTGGGGCAGTCCCACGTCGAGGTCGAGGATGCACAGGGCGGGCAGGCCGGGAAACGGGATCTTGTCGATGGGAGCGGTGAGGCTCTGCTCCCAGCCGATCGCGGTGGCGATGCCCTTGGCGACCGCCGCCAGCGCCCCACCGCTGGCAGGCGCCGGGGCGGCAGGGGCCGACTTGGACTGCTCGAGTCGGTCGGCCTGGGCTTTGGCCCGCGCCGCGAGAGCTGGGGCAGTGGCGGCTCCGGAGCGCACCCCGTTGCCCGTCACCTTGCTCCCCGTGCGGCTGTAGATCTCGACGGCCTTGGTGTAGCGGACCTTGCTGGCCGCGTTGACGAGCTTCTTCATGGGATTGCGTGGGGCTCAGGGGTGGTGGCAGGAGGCCGCTGCGTCGACCAGCTCGTTCATGGGAGTGCGTGGGGCTCAGGGGTGGTGGCAGGGGGCCGCGGTCGCGCCCAGTTGGTCGGCCTCGTGCCGACAGCGGGCCGCCTGCTCGCGGACGCCCGCGTCGTCGTACAGCCGGGCCAAGCGAAGCAGTACATCGGCCTTCGTACTGCGGGTGGTGGACGCGTACATCGGGTCCATCTCATCGCACAGCTGGACCGCGCGCTCGAAGTGCAACCGCGCGCGGGGGCGGTCGTCGGCCAGGGCTGCTGACTCGCCCTGCCAGGTGAGCGCGTAGGCCTCGAAGTGAGGCAGACCGAGCTTGGCGAACAGGGCCTGGGCGCCCGCGTAGCACTCGGTGGCTTGCGGGTTGTCGTCGCGCATGAACCAGGTGTGACCCAGACCCATCAAGCCCTGGGCCGCCATCAACGAGTGTCCTACTTCGAGCGCTTGCTCGACGCAGGCGCCATAGGCATCGGCAGCCTCGGGGTAGGCCATACACTGGTACAGC
>JAHZJA010000064.1 GCA_022601155.1 Deltaproteobacteria bacterium
CTGCAGCTGCCGCCGCATCTGGATGTCACGCCCGAGGCGGATGTCGACTCCGACGAGGTTCGGGCGTTGGCCCAAGAGCTCACGACGCTCATCGAGGAGACGCTGCGCGAGGTGGTCCACGCCACCGACAGCTGGGCGCTGCACGACCTGATGCACCGGACGCGTCGCTTGGTTCGGGCCGAGCGCGCCCACCGGGCCGGGGCCAACCCAGGCAAGACGACCATCGGCGAGCGGGTCCTCGGTTTCGCCCGGGTACGGGCGGGCTACAACGCCCTGAGCGAGAGCGACCCGGTGCGCGTGGAGCAGCTGCGCCAGCGGGTCTCGCGGTACGATTCCGATCTTCGGGCGTTGCGCCTGGAAGACTACGACCTCGATCGCGCTCCTTCGTTCGAGTCGAAGTGGCTGGCGGTACTGCTGGGGCTGCAGATCCTCGGCGTGTTCTTCCTGCTGCCGCCGTTGGTGTTGTTGGGGTACCTGGTCAACCTGCCGACGGCGATGGGGCTCATCGTCATTGCCAAGGCCGCCGCCAAGAAGCTCAAGGACGAAGCGACCGTGAAGTTGGTGCTGGGAATGCTGGTGTTCCCGCTGACGTGGATCGCGGCGGGGGTGCTGGCCGGGCTGGCCCACCACCAGCTCCACCTGGGATTTCCTCAGCTGCCCGACACGCCGTGGCTGGCCGGCTGCACCGTGGCGATCTTGGGCGCGGTGGGAGGTGCGGCCGCGCTGCGCTACTGGTCTGTCGCGCGGGAGACCGCTCGGGCGGTGAGGGTTCGGCTCACGCGTCGACGGGCGGTGACGACAGTGGCGCGGCTGAGGGCCGAGCGGGCGCAGCTGTACGATGGGATCGAGCGCCTGGTGGAGGGCGTGGTCTTGCCCGGTGAGGTTGGTGACGACGGTCGAGTGCAGCCCGTTCCCGAGGCGGGCTGAGCCGCCTCGCCACAAGACCCGCGCTGTGGCGGTGGCGGCCGAGCGGGATCAACAGATCTGGCACTGCGGCGCGATGCCGCAGTTTTGCGCGGTGCAGCACACACCCCCAGCGCAGTAGCCCGCGCACTCGCAGCCAGCGGTGCCGTCGCAGTTGGCCGTCCCCATCCCGCAGGCGGTGCATGTCCCGCCCGCACAGGTCTCGTACTCGCTGCAGGCACTCTGATCGACGTCCGTGCACTCGGCGGGGCTGCACGCATCCGCATCGGACTGCCCCGCAAACGCCTTGCACACGTCGGGCGTGCCCAGGGCACACAGCGCACAGCCGTGAGCGCAGGGCTGGGTGTTGGTGGTGACTCCGCTCGAGCAGGTGTACAGGGTGCCGGGGGTGCCCCCGATCGTCTCGCCACACCACCAACCGCCCGAGTCGTCGGCGCACGGATCGACCGGAGGGGGCGGAGGACACTCGCAATCGCCAGGGCAGTTGGCGCAGGTCTCGTCGCCGTTGCACTGCATATCCCCGCACGAGGCCGGGCAGGTCTCACAGTCGTCGGGGCACGAGAAGCAATCCTCCCCTTGCGCGGGGTCGCAGGTGCCGTCGCCACACGACTGACACGCGCCGCAATCGTCCGGGCAGGTCGAGCAGTTCTCGGCGAGCTCCTGCTCACAGGTCCCGTTGCCACACGACTGGCATGCGCCGCAGTCCGAGGGGCAGGAGCCACACGACTCTCCCCGCGCGACGTCGCACGATGCGTTGCCGCACTCGGCACAGTCGCTGCACGGCACGCAGATCGTCTGCTCGCAGATGAGGCCGGCCTTGCACACCGAGTTCATCACGCAGGGGCAGCCCTCGTCGCCCGCCACGCAGGGTAGGGGGCCGTCGTCGGTGCCGCCGCTCGCCGAGCTGAGGCCATCGTCGCCGGTCGAGGTGCCATCGGCGGGCCCGACCGAGTCGGGGTTCCAGCTGGGAGGTTCGCCCTCCAGCGAGCTGGATACGCAGGCGGGCAGCAACAACGACCCGACCAAGAGCAGGAGCGATCGCACGGCACGAGGGACGGCAGCTGAACGAGAGGCGAGCATGGGCATCAGAGGGCGAGCCCTCGACACTCCAAGTGCGATCGAGCGGGGTTCGGTTCACCGCGGGCCCCGAGATTTCGTGTAGGGGGATGCTGGGGCCCCGCCGTGGAGACTGGGCCCGTCAGCGTTCGTCGAAGCCCCGGCCCAGCGCCGCGATGGTCGTGCCCAGCCACTGCGCTTGATCGTGGCGGTGGTCGACACCGAGCTGTTCGTGCAGGGCGCGAGTGAGCACTGCCGAGACCACCAGACCCACCGTCGCCGTCAGGTGGGCGGGATCCATGTCGGGACGGGCCCGCCCGAGCAATCGGGCGAAGGGTTCGTGGAGCGTGCGGGCGTCCTCGAGCAAGTGGTGGCCGTCGTCGTCGCGCCAGCTGCCGTCGCGATGCCGAGGGTGGGCGAGCACGAGCATGAGTATCGGCATCTGTGCACGCAGGTACTCGAGGGCAGCCTCGGCGACGAGCGCCAGTCCTTCGTGCACCGAGTCGTGGGCCCATGCGCGGTCCAGCGCTTGCTCGAGGTCGGGGCGGGGCAGCTGCATGCACGCGAAGAACAGCGCATCCTTGGTGCCGAAGCGCTGAAACAACACGCCTTCGGATACCCCCACGCTGTGCGCCAGGCGGCGGGTGGACACGCCAAGGCCCTCGCGCAGGAACATCGCGCGGCAGCCATCGAGCAGCGCGTCGTCGCTGATGCTCTTGGTTCGTGGCACGGGGACCTTGACGTATCGTGAATGTCGGCTAATTAATGAGCAAGTGCTCACATATATATGAAAGACGCCGAATTTCAGCCTACAGAGCCCGTCGAGGGCCGGCGCCGTTTGCGGGCCGCGGTGCGATGGGGCCTGTACCCCCTGCTGCTGGTCTGGGTGGGCGGCTGTCTCGCGTACGGGTTGGCCCGTCCCGCGTCGCTGTCGACGGTGGTCATCATCAAGTCGGGGGTGATGGTGCCGTTGCTGTTGGTGCTCGAGTGGCTGGTGCCCTACCAGCGGCGGTGGAGCATGACGATACGCCACTTGCTGCGTCGGGATGTGGTGTTCATCGCGATGAACGGGCCCACGCTGGCGCTACTGTCCTATGGCTTGGTGCTGCTGTCGATCGACGTCGCGGCGGACAGGAATGGCCCGCTCACTGGCAAGCCGCTGTGGCTGCAAGTGGTGATGGGGCTACTGGTGTTCGAGGCGCTGCAATACTCGATGCATCGCTTCATGCATCGCGGTCGCGGGCCCGTCGGTCACATGGCGTGGCGCACCCACTCGATCCACCACCTGCCGCAGCAGCTGTACGTGGTGATGCACGCGGTGGGTCATCCGTTCAACGCGGTCATCGTTCGGCTCGTGGTGCAGCTGCTACCGCTATGGGTGCTGGGTTACGACCCCGAGGCGGTGTTCGTCTTCAGCTCGATCTCCGCGCTCCACGGCACCATCAGTCATCTCAACCTCGATATGCGCGCGGGGTGGCTCAACTACGTGTTCGTTGGGCCGGAGCTGCATCGCTATCACCACGGGTCGGCGGCATACCAAGGGGTCAACTATGCGGCGACCCTGTCGGTGTTCGACTGGGCCCTGGGCACCGGGTGCTATCGGCCAGGCACGCCGCCGCAGTCGCTGGGGTTGTCGGTCGACGAAGGCTATCCGGGGCAGCACGATCCGCTGGCGGCCGCCCGGTTTCCGCTGAGCGTGCGACCGGTCAATGGCACGCGGGCCCCAACGCATTCGCGGGCATCGATCTCCGCCCGCACCCGAAGGTGAGGCGGCGACCCATACCCGCGAAAAGAGCAGCAGACGCGGTGTCTACGGCCAGATGAGCTGAACGCGGCGATCTTGTGCGCGCTCGGACTCGTTGGAGCCGCTCGCCTCGAGGCTGCCCTTGGCCAGCACCCGCAGCAGGTCGGCGGACACGCCCTGGTCGACGAGGAACGTGCGCACCGAAGAGCCACGGCGCTCGGTGAGCATGATGTTGTACTCCTCGGTGCCGACGCCGTCGGCGTGGGCCTCGAGGATGACCTCCATGCCCTGCTCGGCAATGCACGAGGAGGCGGCGGTCAGCTCTTCCTGGCTCTTGGGCGTGAGGGAGTCGGAGTCGAAGGCGAAGTAGACGGCGGCCAGCTCGCAGGGTCCACCGTTGATGTCCCCGCCGCCGGAGAAGATGCACATCCCGCCGTCGCAGATCTCGTCCATCGGGCACTGATCGTCGGTGGCACACTGCCCGGCCGCGGCGCAACGACCGGTGTCGAAGTTACACGTGCTGGGCGAGCACTCGATGTCGTCGGTGCACCCGGCACAGGAGCCCGCGGTGCAGACCAGGCCGCCCACGCACTCGATCGTCTGGGCGCAGGGCGAGCCCATCTCGCCCACACCACCGCCGCCTGCGGCAGCAGCTGCGGCCTCGGCGGGATCCATGCAG
>JAHZJA010000692.1 GCA_022601155.1 Deltaproteobacteria bacterium
GGCTGCGCTTCGAAGGCGCATCGGGTCATGCGTCGAGGAGCGAAAACACTGCCACCGCGGTCGGGGGCGGTGTTATGGCGCGTGGAAACCCGCCAAAGTCGAGGCTAGCAATCGCGGCACGCGCCGCCTGACCGGCCCATCGTCGCTTGCACAGATGCACGGCATCCGAGAGGCTGCCCATCGTGAACAAGCCAGTGTGTGTCGTGTGTGGGATCGGACCCAAGAACGGAGCGGCATTCGCCCGCAAGTTCTCGGCCGAGGGCTATCGGGTCGCGTTGCTGTCGCGCAAGACGGACTACTCGAGCACCTTGGCCGAGGAGCTGGGCGACGCCAAGGCCTACGCGTGCGACGTGTCCGACGAGGCAGCGGTCGCCGCCGCGTTCTCGGCCGTCCGTGATGACCTGGGGGTTCCCGATGTGTTGGTGTTCAACGCAGGCTCCGGGCAGTGGGGCAACATCGAAGAAATCTCCGCCGCCGACTTCGAACGTGGCTGGCGGATCAACGCGCTGGGGGCGTTTCTCACCGCCAAGCAGGTGATCCCGGGCATGGTCGACAAGGGAGCGGGGTCGATCATCATCGTGGGCGCTACCGCTTCGCTGCGGGGCAAGCCGTTCACCACGGGCTTTGCCCCCGCCAAGGCAGCGCAGCGCAGCCTGGCCCAGGCGATGGCTCGCCATCTGGGCCCCAAGGGCGTCCATGTGGCGCTGCTGATCCTCGATGGCGTGGTGGGGGCGCCCACCGGGGGCGAGATCAAGAGCCTCGACCCCGACGACATCGCCGCCACCGCGCATTTTCTGACGACGCAGAACCGGTCGGCGTGGACCTTCGAGCTCGACCTGCGGCCGCACCTCGAGAATTGGTGAGGTCCTTCAGCGCATGCCCACGTGGGCGAGCGCCTTCAGCACGGAGTCGTGGAGCACGTCGTTGCTCGCGACCACGCCGCGGTTGGCCGACAGGGTTCGGCCGCGAGAAAAATCCAGCGGGGCACCGAGGGCATCGGTGACCCTGCCGCCGGCTTCTTGCACGACCACGCACCCAGCCGCGTGATCCCAGATCTTCTCGTCGTAGTCGGGCCGGGTGGGTAGACGCAGGTACAGCTCCGCGTCGCCCCGCGCCACCACGCCATACTTGGCTTGGCTATCGAGGCGTACAGGATCGGCCTCGATGCCCAGGTGCTGCCCCATCTGCGCCGAGGCACCGTGGTTGCTGTGCCCAGACTCGACCGACTCGCAGGTCCTGACCCACCGAGCTTCGTCCTGCGGACTGACGCGGATCGGTGTTCGTGCCGAAGGGTCGTGCAGTGGTGCACCGAACGCGCCGTGCCCCCGCACGGCGGTCAGCACCGTTCCCGTGTGCGGTCCCCACGCGAGCTTGGGGCAGGCGAGGGCGCCCAACACCACCTCGCCGCCTACGATCAACGCCAAGGCGATGGCGTAGTGCTGGCCCCGCAAGAAACCCTTGGTGCCGTCGACGGGATCGAGGGTCCAAAAACGATCGGGGTTGGCGGGGGCCGTGCCCAAGGCGATGAGCTCGAGCACTCGCGCGGCCGAGAGATCGGAGGGCGCGGCCGCAGATGCGCTCAGCTCGGCGAAGATGCGCTCGCGCAGTGACGCCATCGCGGGTGCACGCAGATCATCGGCGTCCTCTTCGGCGACGATGGGGTCGCCCGGTAGCGCCTCGGTGAGCGCACGACAGATCAGCGCCTGGCTGCAGTAGTCCGCCACCGTCACGGGGCTGCGGTCGCGCTTTTCCAGGACGCTGGCTCCCACCTTGCCCTGGATCGCGTCGCATACCGCCGCGGCTCTCACGACGGCATCGGTCGCGACGATGAGTTCGGCTTCGAATGCGTCGGGCATGAACGGGGCTACTGGCAAAGCGGCAGGAACTGCAGGTTCGAGACGTTTTCGCCGTAGAAGCCTACCAGCACGGGAGGATCGAGGCTGTCGAGATCCACCGCATACAGCGTGGGGCCCGTGGAGAGGTAGGCGTTGCGGCTGACGGGGTCGTAGGCGATCCCCGTGGGAATCCACGGCTGGGCGAAGAACGGGGTGAGATCACGGACCAGCCCCACCACGCCCGTGCCGATCTCCACGCTGTAGATCGCCAGGTCGGGACCGTTGGCGATGAGCAGCTGCGACTGGTGGCAGTCGTGCGCCATCCCGCACGAGAAGATGTCGATCGGCATACCGCCGAAGTCCAGTGGGATGGCGCTGGTGATCTGTCCGGTCACGGGGTCGAAGGTCAGCAGCTGGTCGTCGTGATCGACGGCGTAGAGCATCCCGTCGGCGCCGTACTCGAGGCCGCACACGATGTCGGCGCCAGCACCATACGCGGGCCCGGCCGGCGTCACCTCCCCGGTACCCATCATGCACGTCGCACCGTAGTCCACCTCGTACAGCGTGATCGTGTTGAAGTCGTTGGCGAGGATGGCCCCCGTGTCGTCCATGGTGGCCGTGACGATGTTGTGATTGGGCGTTCCCCCCATGGGATCGAGCAACGTGACCAGGGTGGAGAGGTTGGCGTTGGTCGTGTCGATCAACCCAACCGTCCGCGAAGCGATGGCGTCGCCTTGGTAGGGAAGGAACGCGGTCAGGCCCATCGTGTCGGGATTGAGGTCGATGTTGCCGTCGTAGCAATCGCTGCCCGAGCCCGCGCCACCGTCGGGCGTCGCGTCGCCCCAGCCGTCGCCATCGGCGTCGGTCGTGCACAGCTCGGGAGGGTCCTCGTTGGGAGCCGCGCCAGGGAAGGCATCGGGGTTGTCGTCGTCGCAGTCGGATCCCGGCTCCGCGCCGGGCGGAGGGTCGATATCGCCCCAGCCATCCATGTCCGCATCGCGGGCGCACAGGGCGGGGTCCACTTCGTTTCGGGCCGCGCCCGGGAAGATCGTGGCGTCATCGTCGAGGCAATCGGTGCCGGGATCGACGCCGGGTGGTGGGTTGGTGTCGCCCCAGTCATCGCCGTCCGCATCACGCATGCATGCATCGGCGCTGTCGTTGGGCGCGGCACCGGGGAAGGTATTGGGATCGTCGTCGTCACAGTCGTCGCCATTGGGAACGCTGCCGTCGACGGGAGTATCCGATTGTTGGCAGCTGTCGGGGTCGCCGAACCCATCGCCGTCGATGTCTTCACACCACAGGTTCGCGCCGGAGTCGGAGTCGGATTCGGTCGCGGTGCTCGATTCCGCCGCAGTGGCGGAGCTCGACGCAGAGTCCGTGCTGGAGCCCGTAGCACCCGCTGTGCCTGCAGTTACGCCGGTCTGCGAGCCCGACATCCCCATGGATGCCGAGCCTTGCGTAGTGTCGGCTCCGCTGGAGTTCCCGGAGGTGAGGCTGACGCTTCCGTTGCCTCGCGTCGCCCCGCCCGTGCCATCGTCAGTGTCTTGGGTTGGGCAGGCATCTTGGCCCAGGCCATCGTCGAGACAAGGGACTGCACATGCGGCGGGAAACCAACACACGAACACCCCCATGAAATATCCAGTGGACCTCCGCATGGTCATCGGATTCTATCCCCGATGTACCCTCGCTGGGACGAGATGTTCAGTGTCGACAGTGGAGCTTCACGGCCCAAAATCGCACGACGATTTCGCCCATCAGACAGCAACGGCATGGTGAACGAAGATTGTGTGTGGCACCGTGGCGTTGTCATCCGCCGGAGACGGGCATGAGCGAGGGCATCGTCATCACGAGCGCGGCGTTGATCGTCGGGTTGTTTGCCGCGCCCGCCCACGCCATGGGCCCCGGTGCCGATGCCCGCGGTGAGGTGGTCGTGGATGACGGAGGGCAGGGCGAGCCCGAGCCCGCGAATGCCAAGCCCGCCGCGCGTCGCCGACGATCCGCCGACCGTGGTGACGTGAAGTGGATCCGGCGCTGGGCCCCCGAGCGAAACATGGCGGAGCTGGGCGTCTTTGGCGGCATCTTGTTGCCCTCGCGACGGCTGGAGTTGTTCGAGGCCGACACCAGTCTTCCGCTGCAGGGGTTCAAGACATTCAATCGCGTCGCGCCCGACGTCGGGGTGCGCTTGGGCTTCTATCCGAGCCGGTTCTTTGGCGTCGATGGGGAGGCGGCGGTGATGCCCACCGTCACCCAAGACGATTTCTCGGCCGCGCTGTGGGCCATGCGGCTGAGCTTCGTGGGCCAGCTGGGCTTGTGGAGCGTGACTCCGTTCATTGCCGCGGGGGGAGGCATGCTCAACGTCTCGAGTGATCGCAGTGCCGTCGGCTCGGACATCGACGCGGCACTTCATTTCGGCGGCGGGCTCAAGGTGTTCGTCGCTCGCTCCACCCAGCTGCGGCTGGACGTTCGCGACATCATCACCGCGGGGCAAGGCGTGGACGACGGGGTGATCCACAGTCCCGAGATCACGCTCGGCTTTTCGATCACGCTGGGGCGCGAGCGGACCCGTCCACCCCAAGACACCGACGGCGACGGGATCATCGACACGCAGGACGAGTGTCTCGATGTTCCTGGCGTGCCGGAGTACCGAGGATGCCCGGTTCCCGATACCGACGGCGACACGTTCGTCGACCCTGACGATCGCTGTGTGGACGTGCCTGGGGTGGCGGAGTACGAGGGCTGCCCGATCCCCGATACCGATGGCGACGGGATCCTCGACCCGGTGGATGTGTGCCCCGACGTGCCGGGGGTACCCGACTTCAAGGGCTGCCCGGTCCCCGACACCGATGGCGACGGGATCCTCGATCCCGACGACCGGTGCCTGGACGTGCCGGAGAACGTCAACGGGTTCGAAGATGCGGACGGCTGTCCCGACGAGATTCCCGACGAGATCGCGCGCTTCAACGGCGTCATCCGCGGGATCTACTTCGACACCAACAAGGATCTCATCAAGCCCAAGTCCGAGCGCATCCTCAACGAGGCGCTCGAGGTACTCGAGAAGTTCTCCGATGTACGCCTGGAGATCAGCGGGCACACCGACAGCCGTGGCGGCCGCACCCACAACGTCGATCTGTCGCTCCGTCGGGCCGAGTCGGTTCGCACCTGGCTCGTCGAGCACGGCATCGACGCGTCGCGGCTCGAGACGCGGGGCTCGGGTCCCGACGAGCCGATCGACAGCAACCGGACCAAGGCCGGCCGCGCACACAACCGGCGCATCGAGTTCAAGCTGCTGCGCTAGCCTCGACTTTGGCGGTTTTCCAGGGGCCACAACGCCGTCAGCGGCAGCTCCCTGCGAGGCTGCGCTTCGAAGGCGCATCGGGTCATGCGTCGAGGAGCGAAGACACTGCCACAGCGGTCGGGGGCGGTGTTATGGCGCGCGCACAACCGCCAAAGTCGAGGCTAGCCCGCGGGCGCCGTCGGTGTCTGCGAGGGTCAGCCTTCGCGCTTGCGGTAGGCGACGTACCCCTCCATCAGCGCGAGGTAGGCCATCTGGCCTATCACCTTCTGGCCCGCGAACGTCAGGTGGGCAAGGTCTCCGCTGAGGAGCGCGGGCTTGGACTTGCGCCAGCGTCCGGCCGAGCCCTCGCCGCCCATGGCGGCCACGGTGTCGAAGAAGGCACAGCCCTCGGCCAGGGCGACCTTGCGCTGAGCCTCGACGATACGCGCGACCATGGGGCGGCTGATGATGCGGTGGCCCTCGCGTTGACCGTGGTCGACGGGAGCCATCACCAGGCACGCCCGCGCCGGATCGGCACCGCGAAAACTCTGGAGGACCGCCGCGAAGTCGCGTTCGTAGCGAGGCACCTTGCTCGCGGAGATCATCAGATCGTTGCCGCCGAACATGAACACCAGCAGGGCGGGATCGCGATGGTCGATCTGGCCGCGGAGATGATCGGGGTCGAAGTACAGCATGCGGCTGGTGAAGGCACCCTGCTGCGCCATCCCGTCCCACACCACCCCGGGGCCCTCGCGCTCCAGCACCACCCCGTACAGCTGCACCCTGCCGCCACCTGCGGCGCGCAGCTCGATGTCGTGGGCCTCGTCCGTGAGCGTGACCGTGTGCCAGGCGTCCGCGGCAGTCTCGGCCGCGGTCTCGATGATCTGGGGCTCGCCTCGGTCGACGCGAAGACGCAGCCGGCCTCCCTTGGGCCTGGCGTGGTACCAGACCTCGAACCGGGAGACCTTGCGGCCAAAGGCCAGCTTCTTCTCCGAGCGCCACCGCGACTGCGCTCCGCCGGCCGACCAGGCGACGGTGCCCCCGAGGCCGTAGTGGCCATCACGACGGCACTTGCCAATGATGAAGCAGCGCTGCCAATCCTCGCCATCGGTGAACTTGATGCCGCGGTGCCGATAGCTGGCGAAGGGCTTGGAGGGCAGATGGAAGCCGTGGCCGGCGTCGCCGAAGCGGCGCTGCATCGCAAAGCGCATCGCCGAGCTGACATTGTCGTTGGCGATGGCGGAGTCGCCCCACTGCGTCACCCGGGTCACCGCTCCGGCGTAGCGCGCGTCGGTGCGGGTCAGCGCGGCGTAGAAGGGATCGAGGGCGGTGGGTGAGGGAAGCTCGAGCGACTGGGGGACGGGCTCGTCGTCGTCGGGGTGGGGCTCGTACGGGGGGGGGCCCTCGGCCACGGGCGGGGGCTCGATGACCGGCCGTGCCTCGACGACGGGGACTTCGTCGTCATCGTTGGCGAGCGCCACCGCGAGGCGCTCGGCTTGCTCCACCTTGAGCTCCGCCGCGTCGGTGGCCTGCCCCTCACCCAGCAGCTCACGGCCGATGATGTTCCAGAACAGGGCGGGGTCCTTGCCGGTGACCCACGGGCGCGCCCAGTGCCACTGGGGCACCAGGTACGTGGCGGCGATGAGGATGGCCAGCGTGATCATCCCGGAGACGATCTTGCGGAACGTGCCGGGGGGATAGGAGCCGGTATCGAAGCCGTCGCCGTCGAGCACGATCTCCGGGCTCACCACCTCGTCGCCATCGAGCAGGCCGAGGTCGGTGGGAGCGGGGGAGGGAGGTGATGCGGCAACCATGACGTTCGACTCAGAAGTTGAAGTAGATGAAGGTCCGCGGCGCGCCGGCCATGAGCTTCATCAGTGCGAGGCCCAGCAGGCCCATGAGCACGCCGAGGACGGGACCGGGAATCCGCCGGAACCACCCCCACACCCACTGATCGATCCAGCGCTTGGGGGTGAAGTGATAGAAGGTGCCCAAGGCGAGCGCGAGCCACAGCCACTCGGTCAGCAAGCCAGGGCGCACCAGCTGGGTGTCGAAGCGCAGCAGGCCCGCCACCATCGACTTGGCGGTGGGAAAGTCGGGAGCGCGGAAGAACACGCGCGACAACACCGTGAAGTGGTAGGTGATGAACACGTGGACGAAGGTGTTGATCGGCCCACCCGACAGCGGCAGCCACGTCACCAGCCCGAACATCACGCCCCCGAACACGCCACACACGAGCGCGGAAGCCTCGGGCAGGTCGAGGATCACCTGCGCCGCCCAGGCGATCCCCACCGCCAGCCCGGGCATGATGAGACCGATGGCCAAGATGCGGGCGGGCCCCTCGCGCCGACGGGTCCGATTCCAGCGGCTGAACAACATCGCGAGGCCATGGATGTTGCTGTAGATGACGAAGTTCCAGCTGGTGCCGGGCGTGTAGTGCCACATGCCCACCAAGAACATGGTGAGCCACAGGTTGAAGTAGGTGCGGGCGGTCGAGCCCCGGCTGCCGCCGAGCGGGAAGAACAGGTAGTCGCGCAGCCACGTCGACAGCGTCATGTGCCAGCGACGCCAGAACTCGCCGAGGTTCTTGGCCTGGTACGGGCGGTCGAAGTTCTCGGGGATCTGAAAGCCCAGCAGGCGTGCGGTGCCGATGGCGATGTCGGAGTAGCCCGAGAAGTCGGCGTACAGCTGCACCGTGAAGGCGTACAGCGCCAGCAGGATCTCCATCGAGGTGTACGCCTGGGGATTGGCGAACACCGCGTCGGTGAAGTACGCGGCGATCCAGTCGCCCAGCACCACCTTCTTGACCAGCCCCTTGAAGATCCGGAACAGGCCTTCTTCCATCATCACCGGGTCCAGCCGCGGGCGATGGTGGAGCTGGGGGAGCAGCTCGCTGGCGCGGACGATGGGCCCGGCGACCAGCTGCGGAAAGAAGGTGACGAACAGGGCGAACTTGGCGAACGAGGGCTCGGGTCGCAGCCGACCCCGCCAGACGTCGATGGTGTAGCTCAGGCTCTGGAACGTGTAGAACGAGATCCCGATCGGCAGGATCGTCTCGATGTGGGGGGCGACGAACGAAAAGCCCGCCGCGTGGGCGATATCGGTGAACGTCGCGACGAAGAAGTCGACGTATTTGAAGTAGCCCAGCAGGCCGAGGTTGCCGACGAGGCTCGCGCCGAGGAAGACGTTGCGGATCCTGCGAGCGCGGGCGGCCTCGCGAACGTCGGGGCTGTCGATCTGGTGCGCGCGTCGGTCGATCTGGTGCCCGCACACGAAGTCGAGCACCGTGGAGAACACGAGCAACCCCGCGAAGTACCAGGGCGTCGGTGGCGGGTCCGTCTTGGGGCCCGCCATGTAGAAGAAGTAGCTGGCGATCAGCAGCAGCAGCACGCGCGCGAGCGGCCGATGCCCTAGAGCCCAAAATGCCAGGAGCACCGGAACGACGAAGACCAGGAAGTCGAAGGTCGGGAACAGCATGACGACCGGCTGCCGCGAAAACCTACCCGCACGTCGGGATCCGCGCGAGTCCTTACGCGACAGGGGCTAGCGCTGTTCCCGCTTTCGCTCGCGGCGGCCGGCGGCTTGCGCTGCACGAGCGCAGTGCGGGAGGATGGAGACCATGAAGAGCCAGGGCTCCAGTCGCAAGGTGCTCCGTTTTGCCGTCACGGGGGCGCTGCTGGGAGGGGCCGCGGGTTGTGCCGCGACCCAGCCCGACCACACCGTGAATATGGCGCAGGAGGCCGATCCGCCCCACGCCGATGGTGGGGAGGACCTCCACGTCAACCCTGGCCCCGACGAGGATCCGGCCGCCGCCCACGACGGCGAGGCCACGCACGTCAACGTGGCCAAGGAGCCCGAGCCCGAGCTGCCGCCCCGCCCCGACGCGGCGAACAACGTGGTGGTCAACCCGGCGCCGCAGCCCGATCCCGCGGCGAAGCCCGAGCCCAAGGTCATGGTCAACCCGGCGCCGCAGCCCGAGCCGAAGACCAAGGCTGGCGCGGCGTCGATGAAGACCAAGTAGGGTGAGCGACCCTGGGGTGAGCGCGTCGTCGGATCCCGAGCCCACGCAGGCCGAGCCGACGGGGACCGAGCGCATGCTGGCGCTGGGGACCGAGCGGCTCGGTCGGATGCACCGCACGCAGGTGCATCGCGATCCGTGGCCGCAGTTCGAGCAATTCGATCCGACGCGGTACGACGCCACACTGCGGCGCGCGGCAGCGGTGCAGTGGGCGGGACGCGCTCGCGCCGAGCATGGCTCCGTCCACCAGTTCACCATCGTGGCGCACACGCTGTGCAACACCCGCAGCGAGCTGCCCGTGCTGGGGGCGCTGTCTCGGCTGATCACCGACGAGGTGCGGCATGCCGAGCTGTGCGCCGAGATGGCGCTGGCGTGCTGGCCCGAGGGGACGCAGACCGAGCCTGCGGTGTTTCGCTGGGAGCCGCCCCGCGCCCCGTGGCGGATGCCGCCCGGACTCGAAGATCAGCCGGTCGAGCCGCTGCTGGCGTGGGCAGCGGAGGCGATCCTGATCTCGTGCTGCATCGGCGAGACGCTCTCGCGACCGATGCTGGAGGCCATTGCGGTGGTTGCCACCGAGCCGCTGGCCGATGCCGTCGCACGGCAGATCCTCCGCGATGAGCATCTGCACGCGACGTTCGGCTGGGAGACGCTGGCGTTGCTGGTGCCGCGGCTGTCCACCACCGACAAACGAGCCCTGCAAAAGCGGATGGCCAGGGCGTTCGCCGGGGTCGAGGCGACGACGGCGTGCGGGGTGTCAGTAGAGCAGGTGGCGGGCAAGACCATCGCGATCGAGCGAGGGGATGCCCCCAACCTCGGTACGCTCACCGACGAGCAGTACGCGATGATCTTCTTCGCCACGATGGAGAACGAAGTCTTGCCGCGCATGGAGGCCGTGGGCCTCGAGGCGTGGGAGGGCTGGCGCAGCCGCCACGCCAGCTGAGCGCGCGCCGACCCTCGATCTCGGGCATGGTGGCGGCGGCTACGAGCCGGACGGTGGTGCGGCCTTGGCCGGGATCATCGCCACGATGTCGTTCGGCTCCGGGAATTTCCCCGTCTCGTGCTTGCTCCACAGCTGCTTGCCCGCGGCGAATACGTTGAACGTGCCGGGCGCGTCCTCTTCACCCACCAGCTGGATCTGTGCGTCGGGTCGCTGTCGCTCGATCTCGGCGGCCAAACTGGTCGCCTTGGATTCGTAGCCTCATGGGATGCAGTAGGTGATCCCGACCTCCACCTGCAGGCCGTCGGGGGCTGCTGCCACGGCTGCGTCACTCGGTGCGACCTCGGCGGCGGGCGCAGGGCCCACGGGGGTGCCCGCTGCGGGCGGGGGCTGGGCGTCATGGCAGGCCAGCAGCGCTCCGAAGGCCGCGCACGGGAGGGTTCGCCAAGCGAGTCTCATTGGGGCCGAGCCTACAACGAATCCCGGCCGCTCGATCCGCGTCGGGCTCGTCAGACGCCCAGGTGCTCGCGCACGATTCTCACCACGGCGGCGTCGTCGTCGAGCCCCTCGGGAGATGCGAGGTCATCGTCGCCGTCGCGGCACAACAAGAAGTACTCGACCGCGGCCCGGGCCAGGCGCTGCGAGGTCTCGTCGAGGGTCTCCCACGCGTCGAGCAGCGCCTCGCAGTCTTTGGCGATGGTGTGGCCCAGCGAGGCGGGCGGTCCGTTTCCGTGCTCCGCTGCATGTTCGATGGCCCGGAGATAGTGAGGGATCTGCTCACGCAATCCGACCGGCGAGCGGATCGCCTCGCTCATCAAACGGGTGAAGCTGGCCAGGGCCTCCGCGGGGAGCTTGGCGATGACAGGATGCTCCTTCACGCTCGACACGCACATCATCATACGCGAGACAAGGGGTGGCGGGCGTCGCGGTCCGGTGGTCTGAGGGCGGGGACACCGTTTCGTTGGCGTTGTAGAGGCGGTTTTCACCGGAACCTCGGTGCGAGCGCGTGCGGGACAGACCTCCATGGTGCGATGGGGTCGGCTCCGAGCGGGTTTGTCGATTGCACGACGGGTCGGGGCTTATACTTCGCGAACGGCCACATTTCGGGCGTCTCGATTCGGAGCGAGTTGTTGTCCTCAGCGGGCACTGCCGCGACCATCGGGGGGCGGAAGAGCCGATGACCATGGAACACGACCTGGGCGACACGGGCCAGCAGACGCGCTCGGAGCACGACATCCCCGATGACGAACGCGGTGGGCTAGAGCTGACCGAGTCGCCCCGGAGGATCGGTCGGTTCTCCGTGCTGCGACGGGTGGGCCGCGGCGGGATGGGCGACGTGTACTCGGCTCTCGACGCACGGCTGGGTCGGCAGGTCGCGGTCAAGTTGCTCAAGAAGCAGCCGCGAGACCAAAAGGGGCGCCGCAGTCGGATGCTCCGCGAGGCCAAGGCGATGGCTCGGGTCACCCATCCCCACGTCGTGCAGGTCTACGAGATCGGCGACTTCAACGGGCGCGTGTTCATCACGATGGAGCTCGTTGAGGGCCACACGCTGGAGCACTGGCAGAAGATTCGTGTGCGCACCCACCAAGAGGTGCTCGACGCCTATCGGCAGGCGGGGGAAGGGCTCGCGGCGGCTCACCGTGCCAGCGTGCTGCATCGAGACTTCAAGCCGGGCAACGTGCTCATCGATGAGCGCGGCTGGGTCCGCGTGACGGACTTCGGGTTGGCGGCGTGGATCTCCGCCGCGTCGTCCTACGTGACCGCCGAGCAGGGCATCGACGGTACGTTCGAGGGCAGCGACGATGCGGAGCCGCGGCTGACCCGAGCGGGGGCGCGGCTGGGCACCCCAGCGTTCATGTCTCCCGAGCAACACCTGGGTGAGGCTCTCGATGCGCGAAGCGATCAGTTCTCGTTTTGCGTCGCGCTGTACGAGGCGCTGACGGGCTCTCATCCCTTTGGGGGCTCCACGCGGGACGAGGTTCGATCGGCGATCTTGCTGGGCAACGTGCGCGAGACGAACCATGCGCGGCCGCTCCCGGCGTGGTTGCGTCCGGTGTTGTTGCGTGGTCTCGAGCGTGAGCCCGAGAACCGATGGCCCACCATGGA
>JAHZJA010000693.1 GCA_022601155.1 Deltaproteobacteria bacterium
CCGGATCGGACTTCGGGCATCAGGTACTAGGGAGGCGACGGCAACGCACGACGGTCGTGCGGTACCGAGTCCACCGTGCCCGGAGGTGAGACCGCCGCGCCGGGTGCCTCAGCCCCCCCACCGTGCCGGCCTTCGTCGCCTTCGCAGGCCGAGCAACAACAGCAGCGCCCCGAAACCCGCTGCCGGCCCAGGCTCCCGCATGCGGCACCCACAGCCGCCGCCCTCGCCATCCGCTCCGCCAGCGGTGTCCGTCTCCGTTCCACCATCCCCGCTCCCACCCGAACCATCTGCGGGCGCATCGTCGTTCCCGGCCGTCCCATCGACCCCACCGGTCCCCGTCGCACCACCCGGCCCACCGCAGTCCATGTCGACGTCGTCCACGTCTCCGTCACAGTCGTTGTCGATCTCGTCGTCACAGACCTCGGCCTCGGGCAACACCGCCCCCATGCACGCCCCCCACCCCTGCGGCAGGCACTGCTGCGCCCCACCAACACACGACCCGACGTCCTGCGTCCCCCGAGGCCCGTCGTAGCAGTCCTGGACTTGCCCCACGGTGCACGGTGCAGGATCTCCGGCAACCTCGACGGTCTGTGTCACCGAAGCCACCCCGCCGTCGTTGTCACGGACCAACAGCCGTACCTCGAAGCTGCCGCCGTTGCCGAACGTATGGGTGACCTGGCGGCCCACCGCGGTGGTGCCATCGCCGAAGTACCACTCCCAGCGCAACGGCTGCCCGTCCGCATCACTGCTGCCCGAGCCGTCGAAGTCCACGGCGAGCGGGGCATCGCCCGCGAGCGTCGAGGCCGACATCACGGCATCGGGCATCTGCGCAGCAACCGGGCTGACGAACAGTTGCTGGGTCTCCATCGTCGTGTTGCCGTCCATGTCCGCAACGGTGACCGTCATCGTCACCAGGGACAGATCGGGCAGAGTCAGCGGGGGCTCGAGCGCGAGCACCAGCGCTCCGGCATCCAACCGATAGGCCAGGTCGGCCACGTTGTCTCCCGCCGCACGCCCTCCGGCCGCGGGGTTGCCCAGATCCTCGTCGAAGCTCACCTGCACCGACGCAGGATCGACACCACTGCCGCCATCGCCGAAGTGAATCACCACCCGAGGGTGCGACCACCAGGTCTCGTTGGTGGGTGACACGATGTCGACGACCGGGCCCTCGCCGCTCTCCGCTCCCCCAGGTACGACGGCAAAGACCTCGGTGGACGGACGGCTCTCGGTATTCTCGGCGCCCACGTGGGTCACGGCATACTGATAGGTCACCCCGGGCACGACGTCGGAATCGAGGAACTCGATGGCATCCTGGTCCCCGAACAGCTCGACATCCGGGTCACCCAGCTGTGCAGTGGTGGTGTGACGCGTGATCGGGTCGAAGAATCCCTCGTCTTGGTTCGGCTGTCCCACGACCTTCACCAGCCGCCGATCGCGGTGGTCGAGCGACGGTGAGGTGGAGCGATACACCCGGTAGTGCCGCGCCGTCGCAGCGAACGGGGGGGCTTGCCAACGCACGCGCACGCCGGATCCGGTCGCCTCCACCACCGAGAGATTCCGCGGGACATCGGCCGGCAGACCATCGTCGGTGTCGACGCTGTTGAGCATGATACGGACCCGGTCACCCCCCATTCCCAGCCACACATCGTAGGTCCCGTCGCCATCGAGATCGGTGATATCGGCGTCGGCCCCGAGCGCCGAGCCCTGCGAGACGAAGTCGACGGTATCGGCCACGCTGTAGACGAACACTCCGGTTCCGTCGTTGAGGAACACCTGCATCGTGTGGATGCCGAGGCCGAAGTCCGCGCTGTCGGTGCGGAGAGCCACGTAGTCGAGGTCGCCGTCGTAGTCGATGTCGACCAACGACGAGTTGCCCCCGGCCAGGGGCTCGGTCCAGCCCGCCGTGTCCCAGCGCGTCATCGACTCGTTGACGATGGTGCCCGTGCCGTCGTTGATCCCGACGACATGCGCCACCGTGGGGTGGCCGCTCGCGTCGATGAAGTAGGGGCAGCGCCCCATCACCACGTCGAGGTCCCCGTCGTCGTCGATATCGCCGAGGTTGAAGGCCTGCCCGAACCCCGAGCAGGTGGTGACCAGATCGGTGGGCTGCAGCGTGTAGTTGCCCGTGCCGTCGTTGACGGCCACCTCGACCACCCCGGCCGCGCCCTCCGGGCTGCCCGACACGCCTCGCTGCCACAACAGATCGTAGTCGCCGTCGCCGTCGATGTCGCCCGACACCACCCCCACGACGAACTCTCCGTTGCCGATGCCCACGCCCCGGGCCGCCGACTCCTCGCTCATCACCCCGGTGCCGTCGTTGATGAGCAACGAGAACTGCACGGGCCCTCCGCACGATGCATTGGCACAAAACGCGTGCGCCACGGCCAAGTCGAGGTCCCCATCGCCGTCGACATCGGTATTGACGATGTTCAGAGCGCTGCGCGACAGCTGCCACGACGCCGAGAATCGTCCCTCGCGGTTGATCTGAAGGGTGAGAGGCTCGCCGTTGCCCCCGGACAGATTGTCGAGATCACCGTCCCCGTCGACGTCGGCCCACTGGAACGCATCTTCGCCCCAGCCTTGTGCGCCCGGCATCCCACGCAGCAGGTAGTTGGTGAGCCCCGCGTAGGGGATCATCTGCCCGTCGCCCGTGTTCATCAACAGGCCATAGCGAGCGCCCAACGATCGGTCCATCACTCCGTCGCCGTCGAAGTCGCCAAAGTCACCGTCGTAGTAGTTCTCGTTGCTGTTGATCTGACCCGGATGCGATCCAAAGAACGCATAGGTATCGGTCCCGAGCGCATCGCTGGCGTCGGTCAGCCCGTTCCACTGCGCACCCGAGCTCACCGCGGGCAAGGCCCACACCGTCCCGGCCATCGTCATCCACCACCGTGATCGTGTCATCGTCATCGTCTTCCTCGGCGCCGCGTCGCCACGAACGCCGCCCACAGTCCCATCCACCACGGTACGGACGAGCGCGAGCGATGCGACGCGTGGCAGCTGCAGCCGCCCGCCCCCCCCGCTCCCGCTCCGCCCTCGGTCTCCGTCGGGGTCTCGGCCCCCGTCGTGCCCCCGGTACTCCCGGCCGCCGTGTCTTCGCCGTCCGACCCGGTCGTCTCGTCGCTGCCGGCTCCAGTCTCGTCGGAGCCAGGCGGCTCGGGATACTCGTCTGCACTGCCCTGCAGCGCCCGCAGGTAGGCCACCAGATCGTCGCGCTCGCC
>JAHZJA010000694.1 GCA_022601155.1 Deltaproteobacteria bacterium
AGGCGCGATGACGTTGGGCCTGGTGATGACTCCGGGCAGCGTCTCGATCACCAACGGCTCTGGAGCGTCGATTCAGCTGGTCGGGCGCTCGATCGATCTCAACCAGGGAGGCCTGACCGTCGCGTACTGAGCGAACGGATCGTGCTTCACGGAGACTCGTCATGCCAGGTTTCATGCTCAATCCCGCCTCGAACGTGCTGTGCCCTCATGGCATGCGCGCGCTCGTCGTCCCGTCGCAGGCCCGGGTGCTGGTCGATGGCCTCCCGGCTACCACCGTGCGCGACCAGTACTTGGTCGCCGGGTGCCCCTTCACCTCGGGAACCGCCCCGATGCCGTGCGTGCGCGTGCAGTGGGTGCGGCCCGCGGCGCGCGTCCTGGTGGACGGTGCCCCGGCCCTGCTCATCGACAGCGGCGGCATCGGGGTGCAGGGCCCCGGTGTGCCCAACGGGCCCATGGTGGTGGCGTCGACCCAAGCCAGGGTGGCGGGGAGCTGATGCCGTTGTCACATCCCTTTCGCTTCGACGATGCGGGACGCACGGCGACGAGCGTCGAGCCCGAGTTCATCGAAGAACTGATCGAGCTGGTGCTGTTCACCGGGCCCGGTGAGCGGGTCAATCGCCCCGATTTTGGCACGGGGGTCATGGGGCTGGTGTTCGCGGGCGGCGGCACGGAGGTCGCCGCGGCCACCAACGTGATGCTGCAGGGCGCACTCGAGCGCTGGCTCGGCGAGCGCATCGTGATCGCCCGGGTCGACGTGCAGCAGGTCGATGCCGAGCTCCGCGCGACCGTGGTCTACACCGACCGACGCAGCGAGCGTCGCCACACCGTCACCACGAGTCGAGGGATCTGACGTGTCCATCTACCACTGTGGAACTACGCTGAGACGCCAGGCCGTACTGGCGCAGCCCGGAATCAACGGGCTGGACTACGTCGAGGTCGACCCCACCGACCCCACGCGCCTGTACGTCCACTTGCTCGCTCCTGCGGTGCTCGGGGTCTCGGACGTCCACATCGAGGGTGGAGTTCGGGTCACGGACATCGCGGTCGTCGACGTCACCGTGGCCGATGCGGTGGCGACGGTCGTCCTCGACAAGGTCGGCGATCACTCGCGCTATCGGCTGCGGGTGGGCACGGCCAGCGGCAACGTGCTGCCGGCCTTCGACCCCGTGCTCAGCGAGGTCGAGGTGTCCTTGCTGGTGCACTGCCTGGTGGGCGCCGATTGTCGCCCCCTGCCGGCCTCTGGTGAGCCCTCGGTCGAGGGACCTCCCATCGACTATCTCGCCCGTGACTACGAGCGAGTCCGACGGGCGTTGCTCGATCGCTACCGGTTGCTTCGCGGTCCTGGTGAGCCCGAGCCCGACCCCGCTGGCCTCACCTCCATGATCGTGGAAGTGCTAGCTGATGCGGCCGATCGCCTGTTCTACGCCCAGGATGCGGTGGCCTCGGAGGCCTACCTGCATACCGCCCGACACCGGATCTCCGTGCGTCGGCACGCCCGCTTGTTGGGCTACACGATGCACGAGGGCCACAACGCGAGGGGATGGGTCCACGTGGGGCTCGGGGCGGGGGCCCCGTCGGCACTCACGCTGCCTGGCCCCGACGACGACTGGGGCGAGATTCGGTTCACCACCCAGCTACCCGATGCCAGCCCTGGGACGGCTCTCGATGCGACGCTCGGCGCGGCTGCCATCGAAGCCCACGGGCCGCGGGTGTTCGAGCCGATGGACTCGGTGACCCTGCGTCCGGCGCTCTCGGAGATACGACTTTGGACGTGGAGCGAGCACGAGTGCCGCTTGCCTCGTGGGGCGACGCGAGCGTGGCTCGACGGGACGTCGATCATCGAGGCGAGCCAGCAAGGTCCGACCCCCATGCTGGCTCCGGGCGACGCGCTGCTGCTCGAGCAGCGTGTCGATCCCCAGACGGGGCTTGCCGCCGACGCCAGCCCCACGGCGCGACACATCGTGCGGCTGACGTCGGTCTCGCTGGTCGAGGACCCGGTGGAGGCGGTCACCGTGGTCGCGGTGACCTGGTCGGAAGACGATGCGCTGCCGTTCGAGCTGGTCGTGGCCGCGGTGGTCGATGGCGAGGCGGTGCCCGACGTGGCCGTCGCCCGGGGCAACCTGGTGCCGGTCGACCACGGAGCGACGACAAGCCACGCCGACGCCGTTGCGAGGCATCGTGGGGAGGACCGCTACACCCTCGCGCTGCCGGGCCCCGACCTGACGCACGCCGGCCCATCCCCCGACTCGCTCGGTCCCGCGACAGCCATGGCCGAGGTCGACGTCAGCGGTGCGCGCCCTGTGGTGCATCTGGTGGATGTTCACGGGACGCGGTGGTCGGCGGTCGAGGACCTGCTCGACGCTGCGCCGAGCGACCCGAGCTTCGTGGTCGAGGTCGACGATGGCGGCTGGCCGCACGCGCGCTTCGGTGACGGGCAGCGCGGCCGCGCGCCCCGTGATGCGGTCACGGGCGAGCCGCTGGGCTTCGAGGTCCACGGCCGCTGGGGGACAGGCACCGAGGGCAACGTCGGAGCGGGAGCGATCGTCCACGCAGTCGCCGAGCCGGGCCCGTCCGATGCGGGCTTGGCCGATGCACTTCGCGATGCGCTGCCGTTCATCGAGGCGATCGGCAATCCGCTGGCGCTGGTCGGAGGATCGGCGCCAGAGACCATCGCCGCAGTGCGTCGCGATGCGCCACGGGCGTTTCGTATCCAGCAACGCGCCGTGACGGCACAGGACTACGCCGAGGTCGCTGCACGACATCCCGAGGTTGCTCGGGCCCACGCACGCCTGGTGTGGTGCGGGAGCTGGCGCGGGGTTCGGGTCGCCATCGATCGCCGTGGATCGAGCGAGGTGGACCAGGCGCTGCTCGATGAAGTGGAGCTGTATCTGGACGGGCTTCGCATGACCGGGGTGCAGGTGATCGTGGAACCACCACGCACGGTGCCGCTGGACATTGCCTTGAACGTGCACCTGCTCGGCCATGCCTCGCGAGCGTTGGTTGGACACGCGCTGGGGGAGCGGTTCTCCGCTCGGGTGCTGCCCTCGGGGACGCTGGGTCTGTTTCACCCCGACCGCTGGAGCTTTGGTGATCCGCTGTACTTCAGTCGGCTGGTCGACGAAGCGATGGCCGTTGCGGGGGTCTGTCGTGTCGACACCGTCAACGCTCGATTCCAACGCTATGGCCAGGCGGCCGACGGTGAGCTGGCCGCGGGGATGATCGTCGCGGCCCCCAACGAGAGTCTTCGCCTCGACGACGACCCCAGCACTCCCGAGCAGGGTCGCTTCGAGCTGCACTTGGAGGGCGGACGATGAACTCTTCACTGCCGTTTCGATGGGACCACGCAACGGTCCTCGACGCGATGACCGATGCGTTGCCCCGACAGCCGGGAACGACCGACGGTTCACGCCCGCTGGCTGCGCTGTCGACTCGGGACTCCGCTGACCCCGCGATCGCGTTGCTCGACTGTTGGGCGACGATCGGCGACTCGTTCTCCTTGTACCAGCGCTACCATGCGGACGAGAGCTACTTGGGCTCGGCCCGGGAGTCCTTGTCGGTGGTGGAGCTGGCGCGGCTGCTCGGCTACACGCCAGCGCCTGGGGTCTGTGCCGAGACCTGGCTGGCCTTCACGATGGATGAGCCGCTGCGCACGGGGCATGCCCAGTGGGTGCCCGCTCGCACGCGGGTGCGGAGCATTCCTCCTGCGGGCGGAACTTCGGTGGTCTTCGAGACCACGGCCGACCTTCCGACGCGCCCCGAGTACAACGACCTGCGTCCGGTCACCACGCGAGCACCACGCCTTGCCGTGTGGGAGACGGGGGTGGATCAGGTGTTGGTGCGGGTGATGTTCGAGCCGGGCCCGGGCAACGAGGGCGAGATCGTGGAGGTCGAGGCGCTGTTGCCCGTGGACTTCGAGCTGCCGGCCGCGGTGGGCCCCCACGTGGTGGTGCAACCGGTCGACACGCTGTGGCTGGACGGGATCACCACCCGCCTGACCCGTGGGGAGCGACTGCTCGTCGTGGGACGCCACGGTGATCAGGTCGCGACGGTGCTGCGTACGATCGTGGAGGTCGAGGTGGAGGCGCCGCATCAGCGCACTCGGGTGCAACTCGATCCCATCAGCTACACCCAGACCACCGTGCTCGAGTCGACGCTCGGTGATGCGATCAACGATGCGCTCCCGACCGACACGCTCGAGTTGGCCCCGGGCGCACCACTGCCAGCCACCGACGCGGCTGGGTTGGCGGCGCTCATCTCGGGGGCCCGGGTCTCGGAGGCATCGCTCAACCATGCGACCAAGAGCAGCGGATTGAGCGTGGGCAAGCTCAACGAGGCGCTCGCGATGCTGGCGGCTCTCGAGCCCACGGGAGCGGGCGGCATCTTCCGTTTCGAACAGCGGGTGGGGGCGTTCGGTCACGCCGCTCCGGCGTACGCGACGCTGAACATCGACGGGCTCGCCGACGACTGGGACCAGCAGCCACCAACGATCTGGGCCGACTCATCCGGGCTCCCGCTGGGCTGGGCGGAGGGGATGGGCGCGACGATTCGGCTCGAGCGCGCGGTCCCACAGGTCGAACCGGGCTCGTGGGTGGTGGTGGAGGGCCGGCCGTACTCCTCGCTGGAGGTGAGCCTCCAGACGTCGCCCGACTGGCCTCCGCAAGGGCAGCAGTCCGACAGCGATGTTCTGCTCGAGAGCGACAAGGCCAAGTCGTCCGATCCCAGTCACGCGGTCGATGTCGGCAACAGCATCGAGGTCACGTCTGTCTCCGTGGCGACGTTCTCCTCCGTGGGTCCGCGACCCTTCACCGCGTACCGGGTCAAGGGGGTTCGCGAGCGCTCGGTGGCCGACTACGCACAGAGCGGGCGTGTGACGGAGCTGCGGCTGGAGCAGGCCGACGGCAGCTGGATCCCATCTGCCCAGCTCGGCAGCCCGACATCGGAGCACGGCTACCAGTTCCGAACCGCGACCATTCGCGTGGCGAGTCGCCGCCTTCGCGCCGTTGCGTTTCCCGCCGTGGCTCCGGTTGGAGGCACCGAGGGGGTCTGGGGCTCGGAGCCGGGGCGGGTGATCATGCTCGACCGTTTGGTCGCCGGGCTCGAGCCAGGGCGGGCGATCGTCGTGCGAGGACGCCCCGCGGCTGAAGATGGAACGGCAGTGGGGCCGATGAAGTCCGAGGTCGCCCACCTCGCCCACGTCGACCACATCAACGGGCGCACGACTCTGTTCTTGGAGCGCCGACTGGAGGGGCGGTATGCGCGGGACTCGGTGCAGATCTCCGCCAACGTTGCGCCGGCGAGCCACGGGCAGACCCACCGCTATCCCCTGTCACTCATCGAGGAGGAGGGCGGCAGTCGGGGAGCACTCCAGCTGGGCCCGCTCACCTACCGGGCCGATGCCAGCGAGTCTCGCGGAAGTCGGCCTGCCCTCGATGTGTGGGTGGACGACGTGCCCTGGACCAGGGTGGATACGCTGCACGGGCGGTCGGAGGCCGACACGGTCTTCGAGCTGCGCCATCACGGCGACGGGCGCGTGACCCTGGGCTTTGGCGACGGCCAGGTCGGTACGCGTCCGTCCGGTCGGGTGGGCGCCGCGGTCGTCCAGCACCGCGTTGGCGTGGGCCTCGCAGGCAACGTGGCTCAGCAGACCCTGGTGGTGCTGCAGGACCGCTCGCTGGGGATCCGGGAGGTCACCAATCCACTACCTGCCCGAGGGGGGCTCGAGCCTGCCTCGCTCGCGGGGATTCGGCACGACGCGCCTCGCAGCGTTCGAGTGCTCGACCGCGTGGTCTCGGCTCGAGACGTGCAAGACTTCGCGGCGGGCTTCGCCGGGATCGGCAAGGCACAGGCGCAAGGGCTGTGGCTGCGCGGCGCGTGGGTCGTGCACCTGAGCGTGTGTGACGACGACGGTGCGCCCATCGAGCCGATCATCCTCGGCCGGCTACGGGACACCCTGCGGGCGCATGCCGAGCCGGGTCTGCGTCTGAGGCTTGGCGCGGTCGAGCGGATCGACGTCCGGCTGCGGCTGGCCGTGGCGATCGAAGCGGGGGCCCACCGCGTCGATGTCGAGGCCGCAGTCGAGCAGCACTTGCGAGCCACGTTCGGCGCCGAAGCCCGCGCCTTGGCTCGCCCCATCACCGCCTCGGCCATCCTCGATGAGGTGCACGACGTGCCGGGGTTGCGGGCCGCGGCGATTGTGGCACTGCACCGCGCGACGTCCGAGCCGGCCGCAGCCAGCATGGTCTCCGCGCACCCGGTGCGGTTGAAGGGGGCCGAGGTGCTCGACGCAGAGCTGGTGGTGCTGGATGACGGCGTGGACGGACTGCTGCTGGAGGAGCTGAAGGCATGAGCACGACCATCGATCGCCTCTACGGGCGACTTCCTGCCATCGTGCGCCTGCGAGACGCGGAGCGCGACGGAGCGCTGCGGGCCCTCATGGGCGTCATGGAGCAGCAGCTGCTCCGCATGGAGCAGGAGGTCGAGCGCCGCTACGACGACTTGTTCATCGAGACGTGCCGCGACGAGATCGTCCCGCGGATCGCCGATCTGCTCGGGATCGAGGACCTCGATGTCCTGCAGGGGACCGCGGCGCCTGGCCACGCCTGGGTGGCACGCACGCTCGAACATCGCCGGGGCAAGGGCACCAAGGCGGTGCTCGAGCAACTGGCGGCCGACGCGGCGAACTGGCCCGCGCACGCCGTCGAGTACTTCTTGCGCCTGGTGGTGACTACACCGCTCAACCACATTCGTGAGGGCTTTGCCTCGAGCACCGAGCTACGGGGTACCGACTCGCTCGAGCATGTGCGGGGGCCGTTCGATCGTGTGCCGCGGCTGGTCGATGTGCGCAACGTCAGCGGAGGTCGTGGGCGCCACAACCTGCCCAGCGTCGGCGTACATGCCTGGACGCACCCCGTGTGGCCACAGTCGTGGACCTCGGCGCGGCCGATGTTGGGACAGTCGGGGCGCTACCACTTCGATCCGCTCGGCCTGACGCGGCAGCTGTTCTCGCCGGGGGATCACCCGGTGCGAGACGAGCAAGTCCCGGAGGAACGCTTTCCTGGGGCGCTGCGGCGGCGCTCGGTCTACGACGAGCTCGAGCGCGCCCGGGCGAGCACCGCGGCGGCGGACCCCGTGACCCTGCGTTGGTTCGCCAGCGATCCGGGTCCCGTGCTCTCGGTACGGATGGTCCCGACGACGGAGGTCGCCACGCCCGGGGCAGTCGCGCCGATACCTTCCGAGGCCCTGGTGATCTGCAACCTCGACGACTGGGAGGAGGCCAGCTTCGTCGCTCCCGCGGCGACACGCACCTATCCCGGCCCGGGCGGTGATGTGGTCATGCCGATCACGGCGGCGGTCGATCCCGTTCGAGGTCGACTGCTGCTGCTGTCCACGCCGCCCGATCTCGACCACGTGGAGCTGAGCTGGACACTCGCGACCCCGGGCCGTCTGGGAGCCGGGACCCAAGACGGTGCGTTCGATCCGGAGCTCGATGTTCCTCTCGAGGATCGCTTTGCCCGAGGGGTCACCCGTGACGCACCCGGAACCGAGCGCAGTGCGTCGTTGGTCGATGCGCTGGCGGTCGCGGCGGCCAGCTGGGCTACTGGCTCTGCGTCGCTGGCGGTGATCACCGTGCTCGACAGTCGCTCGTACCCGCGCCCGGGCGAGCCGACCCCGCCGTTGGTCGTGGAGGTTCCGCGGGGCAGGCACCTGGTGCTCCGCGCCGCGCCCGGTCACCGCCCCCATATCCAGGCGCGACTGCAGGTGTCGGCGGAGGCAGGGGCCGGGTTGCCAGGTCGTCTCACCCTCGAGGGGCTGCTCATCGAGGGCGGCGTGGAGCTCGATCCCGAGGCGGTCGTCTCGTTGCACCTGCGTCACTGCACGGTGCAAGGGGAGTCTGCGGGGCAGGCCATCACCGTCGACGGCACCGGGAGTGCCGAAGCCGAGGAGCACACGCTGGTGGTCGAGCTCGATGCCTGCGAGTGCGGGCCGCTCGGCTACCTCCTGCCGGTGGGCGAGGACCCCCTTGCCCCGGCGCCGACGACCGTGGAGTGGATCGTGCGCGACTCGGTGGTCGACGCCGAGCCGCAGCCGGTCTCCGACTCGCCGCGCACGGGTACCGCCATCGAGGTTCCGGGCTGCGTGCTGAGCCTGGAACGCGTGACCGTGTTGGGGGGAGTCGTCGCGCGCACGCTGCATGGCACGGACTCGATCCTCGCTGGCGACACTTGGGTGCAGCGCACCCAAATCGGCTGCCTGCGGTTCAGCTGGCTGGCCAACGCGGTGCAGGTTCCTCGACGCTACAAGTGTCAGCCCGGCCTAGCGCTCCACGAGGCGGCCCAAGGCCAGGGGCTCGAGCCGTGGCAGGTGCTGCACATCGAGGCCGAGACGGCGCCGTCATGGTCGTCGCTTCGGTTCGACTCCCCCGACTATGCTCGTCTTCATCCCCGCTGCACGCCGTTGGTGTATCGCGGGGCAGAGAGTGGATCGAGCATGGGCGCTCATAGTGGGCACGCCCACCCTCTCCGTCGAGCTCGGCTCGAGTCGGCACTGACCGACGCGACCCGCTTCGGCATGGATACCGGCGTGTTCTTCGTCGCCGCCAAAGGACATCATGAAAGCTGACCTCACTCGAAACAGTTTCCGCGAGGCCTCGGCCTACACCAGCGTACGCCTGCTGGCCGGACGCCCGCTGCTCGACGCCGACTGGAACGAAGCGATGGAGATCATCGGGCGGCGTGCCGCTCGTACCCTCCGCGACGTGGTGGGCCGGGTCGGAACCCCGGTCAGCGACAACGGCTTCCGCATCGACGTGGACGGCGAAGGCGTCACGACGGTCCGGGCCGGCTCGTACCTCGTGGACGGAATGCGGTGCATCAACGATGCCGACCAAGTGGTCGCGATGCCCTCGGGCGTGCCCGACGGCGAGTACCAGGTGTACCTCGAGGCGTGGCAGGTGCTGGTGACGGCGCTCGAAGATCCCACGATCCGAGAGCCGGCCTTGCTAGGGCCCGACCACGGCGCACGCACCAAGGTGATGTGGAGGGTCGCGCTCGAAGCGGTCGGTGACCAGCCGCAGTGCGCCGCCAACGATCCGGCCTGGACGCCCCAGGGACGGCCCCACTCCGATGCCAGACTGCGGGCGCAGGCGCAGCCGCCCACCACGGGCAACGATCCGTGCATCGTGCCGTCTGCGGCGGGCTATCGGAGCCTCGACAATCAGCTGTTTCGGGTGCAAGTCCACCATGTCGAGGACCTCGGTGACCAGACGGCTCGGGTGACGTGGAAGTGGGCCCGCGACAACGCCTCGACCGCGGTGCGCTGGACCAACCCCTCGATCACCATCGACGCCCCGGATGTGGCGAGGTTGACCGGAGAGTTCGAGGGCCTCCAAGAGATCACGTCGTTGCTCTCGCCGGGTGACCTACTCGAGCTGGGGACCGATTCTCTGGAGTGGGACGACGTGCCGGGCTACCTGGTGCGGCTGGTCTCTGTCTCGGAGGCCGAGCTGGTGGTGTCGTCGGCCATCGATCCGACGACGGTGGGGGCGGTGGTGCTGGAGGCTCTCGACGTCTCGG
>JAHZJA010000695.1 GCA_022601155.1 Deltaproteobacteria bacterium
CGTGGTCCAGGTCTACGAGGTCGGCGCGGCCCAGGGCCAGACGTTCGTGGTGATGGAGTTGGTCAAGGGACGAGCGCTCGTCGACTGGATGCACCAACAGCCTGAGCTCAACTGGCAAAGATGCGTCGATGTATACCTACAAGCGGGGGCCGGACTGGTCGCCGCCCACGAACAAGGGCTGATCCACCGCGACTTCAAGCCCGGCAATGCCATCATCGACGACAAGGGCCGAGTGCGTGTGCTCGACTTCGGACTGGCTCGCTACGCGCAGGACAACCCACCGAACGAGCTGCTCATCACAGATGCAGAGACGAACACCGACTCCCCAGAGCTCGGCGCTCTGCAGACATCGCTGACGGCGGCGGGTAGCATCGTGGGCACGCCGGCCTACATGCCGCCCGAGCAGATGCTCGGCGGAGAGGTCGACGCCCGCAGCGACCAGTTCAGCTTTTGTGTGTCGTTGTGGGAAGCGCTGTACGGCGAGCGGCCGTTCTCGGGCAACTCGATGGCGGCGTTGATGCTCTCGGTACGAACGGGAGCGATCCAGACGCCCCCGAACAGAGCCCGCGTCCCGACGCCGATCCGCGCCGTGCTGCTCCGAGGGCTGGCCCCCGACCCCAACGAGCGATGGCCATCGATGGAGGCACTGCTCGAGCAGCTGCGGCGACGGGCCGCGCCCCGACGACGGCGCGTGATGCTGGTCGCGACAACGGTGGGGCTGCTGGCCGTCGGCGGTGGATTGGGGTCCACACGTGCCCTGGAGTGGCTCCATCGCTGCACCGGAGCACGCGCACAACTGGCGGGGATCTGGGACGAGATGCGCCGGGACGAGGTGAAGGCCGCGATTGTCGGAGTCGAGCTGCCATACGCCCTCGATAGCTGGGAGCGGGTGAGGCCGCGGCTGGATGCGTACGCCGAGGCATGGGCAGCCGAGCACACCGACGCCTGCGAGGCGACCCGTTCGCGAGGCGAGCAGAGCGAGGACGACATGAGCCTGCGCATGGGCTGCCTGCATCGACGGCGAGTGCACTTGCGAGCGATGGTCGGCGAGCTTGCCCGAGCGGACGCGACGGTGGTGGAAAATGCTGCGCAGGCGGTGGCTAGCCTGCCGGAGCTCGCGCAGTGCCAGGACCTGGAAGCGCTGCGGGCTGACGTCTCGCCGCCGGCGGACCCCGCGGTCGCCGAGCAGGTCATCGCGCTGGACGAGGTCTTGGCGGAGGCGACCGCCAAGCAGGACGCTGGCAAGTACGAGGACGGGCTGCGGCTGGCCGACGAGGTGGTGGAGAAGGGAGGGACGCTGGACTACGAGCCGCTGATGGCCCGCGCGTGGCTGCGGCAGGGACACTTGCGAAAACGGGTGGGGGACTACACGGGGGCCGTGGAGGTCTTGCGGCTGGCCTACGGCGCCGCGGTGGCTCACAACATGTTGGCCGAGGCCGCGGAGACCTCCGTCCAGCTGATGTTCGTGTTGGGCCACTCGTTGGACCGCCACGACGACGCTCGCAGCTGGGCACGAAACGCCGAACCGCTATCCCGGGCGATTGGCACCGACGGTGCCCGCGCGAGCTACCTGAGCACCCTGGGAGCGGGGGCATACTCGCAGGGGCGATACGAGGACGCGCAGAACTTCTTCGCGCGAGCACTGGCCATCTCGGAGAAGGCCTTCGGGCCCCAACACTCCAGGGTCGGGGACTTGTTGGACAACCTGGGAGGTGCCGCGAGGTCGCTGGGGAACTACCAACAAGCCCGCGACTACTACGACCGAGCTCTGGCCATCAAGCGGGAGGCGCTGGGGCCCCAACATCCCCACGTGGGGTTCTCGCTGGGTTCGCTGTCGGATGCCGCGTTTTTGCAGGGCGACTACGAGTACGCTGGAGAGAGCCTCGAGCGCGCGCTGGCCATCTTCGAGAACGCGCTGGGACCCCAGCATCCCCACGTCGCGAGCTCGCTCTCCGACCTGGGCCGCGTGGCGAAGTCGCAACAGCGGTACGACGAAGCCCGCGACTACTACGAGCGAGCACTGGCGATTCGAGAGCTAGGGGGTGTCGAAACGAAGATAGCGCGCTCACTCAACAACCTGGGGACTCTGTCGACCTCGCAGGGAGACTACGAGGATGCCCGCGACTACTTCGAGCGAGCGCTGGCCATCTTGGAGACGATGCTCGACCCCCGACACCCCGACGTGGCGGTCGTGTTGGACAACCTGGGCGTCGTACTGACTTCGCAAGGGCAGCACGCCAGCGCGCACGACCTACTCGAGCGAGCGCTGGTCATCCGGCGCGAGGCGTTGGGCCCCCAGCATCCAAACGTGGCGATGTCGCTCAACAACCTGGGCCACTTGGCGTTTGCCCGGGAGGCGTACGCGGACGCGCGCGATCTATTCGAGCGAGCGCTGGCCATCTTGGAGAAGGCGTTGGGCCCTCGACACCCACACCTGGCCGTGGTGCTGACCGGGCTCGGCGAGACGCTTGTCGAGCTCGCCCTGCCCGTCGAGGCCCTCCCCTTGCTCGAGCGCTCCCTAACCATCTACACCGCCCACGAAGCCGACCCCGCCTCGCTCGCCGAGGCTCGCTTCGTCCTTGCTCGCGCCCTGTGGAGCGCGCCTCCCACCCAGGGGCGCGATCGTCCTCGTGCCTGCGCCCTCGCCGAACGAGCCCGTGATGGACTGGCCACGACCGAGGGGCCCGCCGCGTCCGGCATCGACCCCGATGAGGTCGATGCCTGGCTGGCCACCCACCGCGCCATCGCGCCCAGCGCCACGCCATGACGGCTCATCCGCAGAGCTGGTCCATGAGCGCCCCCGCCCTCGGTTTTGCCGAGCGGATGCCACTCGTACCGGGGCCGCGGTTTTCCGATAATACAATCCCCATTGAAACCAGGCCCCGCGGTCGGCGGTCTGGCTACTGCGAGCTGAGCATTAGCCAGAAGTACGCAGCACTTCTATCGCGGTCGCTGCCGGCAGAACGCGGTCGAGGCCCCGACGAATCGTGACCGATCCTGGTGGCCGGTCTCGCTCGGTAGAGAGCTGGCAGGTGGCGGCCACGATAGAAGTGCTGCGTACTCGCAAATCTGCGATGAGCCGAGGTCATACCAGCAATGCAGGCCGGCGCCACGGTCGGGCAGTCGGAGGCCATCAACGAGCCTCGATACCGCTCCATCACTCCCCCTTCAGCCCGCGCCGCAATCGTTCTGCTTGATCACGACCTTCGGATCGCCGCCAACCAACCAATTCAGCCCGGCCTGACGCGTGAAGGTCGGACTGCCATCGACGCCAGGACCACGATATGGGACCTGATCGTTCGGCGTATTGGCGTCAGCCTCGCTTGGATCGACGACGTCGAACGTCACTGAGTTGCCAGGGTTGACGGACTGCCCCTCGACGGGCGGATCTACGTCGACATTGCCGACTTTGTAACCCGTCGGCCACACAGATATCGTGTTCGGGTCGGGTGAGATTGACAAGAGGTTGTTGACCACCTTCACTGTCGACGACTGCGGCGTGATGGCGTAGGGCGCACTGCCGATCTTCGTCACGCCATCGTAGTTCGCCGAGAGGATCTGCACCTCGTTGCCGTCGACGTCGAAGAGTTCGAACACCCCTGTTCGACCCGGTACGTCGACGCTGTTCAGCTCGAGCGAGACGGCCCGCCACCCGTCGCCAAGGTCGTCATGAAGGGTCGGGTCGAGGCTGATGGTGACGGTATGCGAGCCCGGCCCGCCGCTGGGAATCCGTTGGATTGGAGTGGTGGTGTCCGGCTGATCATCCTTCGCCCATGTGATCGTACCGTCCCAGGCTCCCTTGTAGTCGTTGATCACATCGATCCTGCTGCCTTGAAAGTACACATGATTGGCCTCACCAGACTTGGCGTGAGGACCGGACTTGTCGATCTCGATCTCGTGGGCCACGTTTCGGACGCGAAGCTCGTACTCATTGTCGTTCACGGAGACCCACACGGTGTTTACAACGGCCGGGATGACAGCCCAGATTCCGTACCGTCCGCCGTCCGCACCTGGGGGATTGCCTGCGATCACCCATTCCCCGTGCGGGACGGTGGCTCGTACGCACTGGGTGACTTCGTTCTGATCATTGCGCTCCAGCGTGATCTGCACTTCGCACCGCTGCCGAGAGTGGTTTTCGATCTTCAGGACACCCAGCGGCGCTCGGAACACCCCATTCGTCAGGTTGTCGGCCTCGAACTCGAGTTTCTCGGTGATGTGGCCTGCGATGTACTTGTTGGATGGGGGGATGTGGGTTTCCATGGCCTATCGGTTCCGGTGAGAGGTTGGGTCCACGAGTCGTGGTCAGGGAGATGAGCGCTCGGAGTCCGTGACGGGACCGACACGGGAGGCACGCCAGCGTCGGACCTCCTCGGCCCGCCCCTCCCAGCTCGGCCCGAGTGCGTCGAAGCTGCGGATCACCAGCTCGGCCCGCTCGACCGCGTCGGCCCGGCGATCGAGCGCATCGAGGGCCTGCGCCAGCAGCCACCCCGTCTCCGCAGCCTCCACGGGGCTCTGGCCGCTGCGCTCGTGGAGTATCGACGCACGCCGGAGATCGACCTCGGCGGCCTCGGCACGCCCCAGCGCGAGC
>JAHZJA010000696.1 GCA_022601155.1 Deltaproteobacteria bacterium
ATCGAAATCAAGGATTGCCGCCACTGGCCCTTCGGCGACCGAGGTAAACGAGACCAGTTGGCCAACTTTCTTCGCATCGGCCGGATCGCTGAACATGTAGGTGGCGGCGAGGTTGTTGAGGTAGCCCAGCGTGTGCACGTGGTCGGGCCCGTTGATGGCCTCGTTGCGGGTCGCCGCTTCCTGCAGCAGTGGAGCCGCAACCTCGTGGTTGCCCCGCATCGTCTCGAACATGCCCACGTTGCCCAGCGCATTGGCGTAGCGCGGGTCATCGTCGTCGAACGTGCGGCGGGCCGTGGTGAGGACGACGGCGTACAGAGCCGCCGAGGCCTCTTCCTCGCCAGCCTCGTGGAGCGTGGCGGCGAGGTTGATCCGGCCGGAGATCGTCGTGCCGTGGTCCTCGCCGAAGGTCGCCACGAAGATCTCCACTGCACGACGGCCCGCATCGAGGGCGAGGGTGGTGCTGCCACGACGGGAGAGCGCAGCGGCGAGCGAGTTGTAGTGGTGTCCCATCGAGGGGTGCTCGGGTCCGAGCTTGGCCTCGGTCATGCGCATGCCCTCTTCGAGCAGCTCGATCTGCCTCTGCGTCTTCCCCAGCCGACCCATCACGTTGCTCAGCGCCTGGTTTGCGTGGATCTTGCCGAACTCGTCGGGAGGGTCCATGGCGTCGGCCAGCTCGAAGCTGCGCTCGTAGTGGATCTTCGCTGTCTCGTTGTCGCTGCGTCGAAACGCGGCCAGCCCCCGCACCGCCAGCAGCTCGACCTCGAGTCGTGGACTGCCGTCGCGCTCGACGGCCGCGGCGGCATGCTCCACCCAGCGGTCGGCCTCGTCGTAGCGTCCTTGCTCGACCAAGATCTCGGTCAGGTCCAGCGCGCTGCGGGCTACGATCTGGTGGTGACCCGATGCGACTGCTTCGGAGAACGCGCTATGGAACTGTCGCTCGGCTGCATCTTCTTGGCCCAGCTGCCCGTGCGCGCGGGCGACCCCGTGGTGGGCTTCGGCCAGCAACCCCCGCAGCTGCAGGTCCTGCGCCACCACGAGGCCGTGCTGTGCCAACGTCAGCGCCTCCGTGAATCGGCCGAGCTTGTGCTGCACCCCCGCCGCAGACAGATCGGCCTCAGCCTCCAACAACCGGTCGAGATCGATGTCCGTGTAGCGAGACGAGTCGCGGTTGTCGGTCGTGCACGAGGCCGGGACACCGAGCGAGGCCGCGGTTCGAGCCGCATGAGACACGAGGTCGGCATCGGCTCGTTGAAAGGCATCGGTCAGGGCTTCGAGCGCGTGGAGCTGGCGGTGCAGACAGATCGTCGTCGCGGCTTGGTTGGGCGCGGGCGCCCGTCTTGGCGTGGGTGCACAGTGCTCGAGTTGGGCCTCCCGCCAACCGTCCACGAACACCGCCACCTCGGCATCGGCGGCGGTCCATGCCTGCGCGGCATAGGGCACCTCGGTGGCGACGAATGCATCGCGGGCGCGGGTGGCCGCGTCCTCGTTCCACACCACGTCGATGCGCTGGGCCACGCCTTCGCACCACCGCTGGGCGGGGGCTACCGGGGGCGGTCGCGTCAGCACGAACGCGGTTGCGGCCGCGGTGGTCGTTGCGGCGACCGATACGACGCTCAGCCTTCGCCGACGCTTCACGATGCGACGCAGCTCGGCCAGCAGCGCGTCCATCGAGCCCCACTGCGATTGCGCCGACAGGCCCGCCACCAGCAGTCGCCGCACCCGTCGCGGTATCCGACGGCCGGTCACGGCCTCGGGGTTGGGCCCTGGGGGTCGACCGGTGAGGGCCTCGAAGGTCATGGCACACCACGCGATGCGGTCACCGGTCTCGTCGGTCGACGTGGCGACGTTGGGCGGCGGACGGACGAAGCCGATCACGCGGACCTGCCCATCGTTGCCAATCCGCACCGCGCTCGGGCCGAACTCGCCGTGCACCAGCCCCACGGCATGGACGGCGGCCAGCCCCTCGCCTGCGGTCAGGCATGCCTCGAGCACGCGCGACCACGGCAGCGGCGGCTGACCGATCCAGTCGTCGAGCGTCTTGCCCTCGACGAAGTCCATCGCTGCGAACGCCCGATCGCCGTGGGTACCCACGTCGTGCACCCGCACCACGTTGGGGTGGGTCACCGAAGCCAGCTGCCGTGCGCGGTCGCGGATTGCGTCTTGAGCATCGGCCGATGCGGCCGAGAACACCTCGAGCCCGACCTTGCGGTCCAGCTGAGGGTCGTAGGCGACGACCGTGCGCGCGCCGTCATCCCCGACGCGTTCGTCGAGGACCACGTAGCGACCGAATGTCGGGGCGGGGTCGGGCACCGGCTGTTGGGGTGTCGCACGCTCCCGACCGCGGGCCAAGTCTGCAGTGGTGCGGATTACGCGCCGCGTGTGAGTCCAACCCGCAAGCGGACCTGCCTACACCACGAAACAAACATGGTGGCTCATGGGCACAAATGGGCGTGTCATTGCGTGGAAAAGGGCGTCCCGCGCCGCGCCGCGCCGATATCCTCGACCTGACGATGCCGTTGTCTTCCGTGTCGGGCAACAACCATCCCAGCGGCTCGCGCAACATCCCCTACCGCAGCCACGACTCCGGAATGAGCAGCCAACCCGTCATCGACGTCGTGGACGTTCACCGCGAGTACAAAATGGGCGGTGAGACCGTCGCGGCCCTGCGTGGCGTGAGCATGTGCGTGCAGCCTGGGGAGTTCGTCGCCATCGTGGGCAAGTCGGGCTCGGGCAAGACCACCCTCCTGCACCTGCTCGGGTGCCTGGATCGGCCGACCCGCGGCAGCTACCGCTTGGGCGGGTCCGATGTGCAGGGTCTCACCGACGACGCTCTGTCGAGCTTGCGCAACGAACACATCGGCTTCGTGTTTCAGAGCTTCCAGCTGCTGGCGCGGGCCAGCGCCGCCAAGAACGTCGCGCTGCCGCTGGTGTACGCCGGAGTGCCACGGCGAAAACGAAGAGAGCTCGCCGCCGCAGCGCTCGAGCGGGTGGGCCTGGGCGACCGTCTCAACCATCGTCCCAACCAGATGTCGGGAGGCGAGCGCCAGCGCGTTGCCATCGCCCGGGCGCTGGTCGGTTCGCCCACGCTGCTGCTCGCCGACGAGCCCACCGGCAACCTCGACTCGACGACCGAGCGTGAGGCCATGCGTCTGTTCTACGAGCTCCACGAGGCGGGGAACACCATCGTATTGGTCACCCACGAGCCCTCCATCGCCCAGCAGTGCCCTCGCGCCATTCGGCTCGCCGACGGTCGGGTCATCGGTGATGGTGCGGGATCCCGGGTCGGCTCGGCTTCATACGAGCCCGTGGAGGCGACCCATGCCGGCTGAACATCCCGCTACGCTCGGCGCATTGGCTCTCACGGCTACCCTCGCGGTGTCGGGAGGCTGTGCGCCGTCCACCTCGGCGCTCGGGTCCACTGGATCGCAGCCGGCCCTGGTCGTCACCCGCGACACGCTCGAAGAACGGATCCTGCTCACGGGCGAGCTCGAGGCGTCGCAAGCAGATGCCTTGCTCGTACCGCAGACCGAGTCGTGGGCGATCTCCATCCGATGGATGGCCGACGACGGGACCGATGTCCGCAAGGGCGACAAGATCGTCGAGCTCGACAACACCGCGATCCTCGAGCAGATCAGCGACCACGACCTGGCCGTGATCCAGGCGAGCATCGAGCTGTCTGCTCAGCAGGCCACGGCTGCGGTCGAAGAGTCCGACAAACGGTTCGAGGTGCAGACCCAGCGCACCAACCTCGCCAAGGCCAAGCTCGACGCCCAGGTGCCCCCCGAGCTGGTCTCGGTGCGGGATCTCCAGCAGTTTCAGCTGGCCGTGCAGACCGCCAAGACGGCGCTGGCCACCGCCGAGGACGATCTGATTGCGTCGAAGAAGGGCGGGGCGCTCGAAGAGGAGGTCAAGCGGATCGCACTCGAGAAGGCCCGCCGCAAGCTCGTCGCCGCGACCGGTCAGATCGATGCCCTCGAGCTGACGGCGCCGCGCGACGGGGTCGTCATCATTGGCGACCACCCCTGGGAGGGCCGCAAGCTTCAGGTGGGCGACACCGTGTGGCCGGGTACCAAGGTCGCCAAGCTTCCCAACCTCGCAGAGATGATCGTTCAGGCCGAGGTCAGCGATGTCGATGACGGCCGGATCACCGCGGGCATGCGGGCCCGGTGCGTGGTGGATGCGTTCCCCGATCGCCCGATCGAGGCGGTCGTGCTCAGCGTCAGCCCGGTCGCTCGCGAGCCAGAGCATCAGTCTGCGCGTCGGTTCTTCTCGGTCGTGCTCCAGCTCGAAGAGACCGACCCCGAGATCATGCGCCCGGGGCTGTCGGTGAAGGCCGAGGTCATCACCGCACGCCACGAAGACGTGGTGATGGTGCCTCGGCTCGCCCTCGACACGAGCCACGATCCGGCCCAGGTCGAGCTGGCCTCGGGCAAGGTGCTCGAGGTGGAGCTGGGCGCCTGCAACGCCCAAGACTGCGAAGTGCTGGCCGGGGTCGAACCGGGCGCAGAACTGTTGCCCGCGGGAGGTTCGCAATGAAGGGGTGGCGTGCGCTGGTCTTGGGCTTGTCGGGCCTGATGGCGCTGGGCTGCGAGGCCGTGGTGGGTGATCAGCAGTGGCTCACCGTCGAGCGGGGCGCCTTGGTGCTCGACGTCGACGTCAGCGGTACGCTTCGCGCCGTCGACTCCAACACCATTGGCCCGCCGGGGCTGCCGGGGGTGTGGAACTACAAGATCGCCATGTTGGCGCCCGAGGGCGAGGAGATCCCGCTGGGCCAGCCCGTCGTCGCATTCGACACCACCGAGCTCAGCCGCCGACTCGAGCAAAAGACCTCCGAGCGTGACTCGGCGGCCAAGCAGCTGGAGATGGCCAAGGCCAGCGCGCGGGTGTCCAAACAAGATGCCCAGCTCGCACTGTCGGAGGCGCAGGCCGAGCTTCGAAAGGCCAAGCTCAAGGCCGAGGCTCCGCCCGAGATCACCGCGGGGGTCGACCTCGAAAAAGCCCGCCTCGACCTCGACCTCGCGCACAAGAAGGTCCGCTACCTCGAAAGCAAGAACGAGTCGTCCAACCGTAGTGTCCAGGCGGACATCCAACGGTGGCGTAGCCAGCGAGACCGCGCCGAAGAACGCGTTGCCGAGATCACCGCATCCATCGAGCAGATGATGGTCCCCTCGCCTCGCGCGGGCACGGTGATCTACGAGTCCAACTGGCAGGGCGAGAAGAAGAAGGTGGGCGACAGCGCGTGGCGGGCCGAGACCCTGCTCCAGGTGGTCTCGCTCGAGCAGATGGAGGCCAAGGGTGAGGTCGACGAGGTCGACGCCAGCCGCGTGGCGGTGGGGCAGCCCGTGTCGCTGCGTCTGGACTCCCAGGCCGATGTCGAGCTGCGAGGGCGCATCCGCGAGATCTCTCCCACCGTGCAGCGGCAGTCGCCCGACAACCCGCTCAAGGTGGTTCGGATCGACATGAGCCTCGAGCCGGCCGAGGGCACACGCCTGCGGCCCGGCATGCGGTTTCGCGGCCACGTGGAGACGGCCCGGGTGGAAGACGCGCTGCTGGTTCCACTCGAGGCGGTCGTGGCCACCCCGGCCGGGCCGGTCGTCCATCGGCGGGCGGGGGGCACGGTCGAGGCCGTCTCGGTGACGCTCGGGCGGCGCAATGCGGAGCAGGTCGAGGTGATCTCGGGGCTCGAGTCCGGAGACGAGATCGAGGCCATGCCCGTCGTGCTCGGTCGGGAGGCTGCCGGATGAAGGTCCGCACGCTGCTTCCCCTGGTCGCGGTCTTGGTCGGCTGCCAGGCGCCCGAGCCGAGCAACGAGGTGCCCACCCTCGAAGTCACCCGCACCGCGTCCTTCGTGCGCCACGTGACGGCCGAGGGCTACCTCCGGGCGGTGGAGGCCACCCCACTGACGGCACCCGCCGAGTCTCGGCGTCCCATGAAGGTCGCGTGGGTCGCCGTCGACGGCATCCAGGTCGCCGAGGGCGACATCGTGGTGCGCTTCGATGCCTCCGAGATGCAGCGCAAGCTCGAAGACAGCGAGGACGACGTGACCTCCGCGCAGCGGCAGATCGCCAAGGAGCGGGCCATGGGCGAGGCCACCCAGCGCAAGCGCGAGCGCACCGCCGATCTCGCGGGGATCGAGATGGAGATGGCCCAGTCGCTGCAGACGGACGACGAGCGCATCTTGTCGCGCAACGAGATCATCGAGACCCGCATCGACGCCGATCTGGCCCAGGCCAAGGCCGACCACGCGCGCAGCGTGAAGAAGGTGGAAGGGGCGGTCTCTCGCAGCCAGGTCGACGTTCACGACATCGCCCGGCGCCACGCCCAGAGCGAGGTCGAGCGGGCCAAGGATGGGCTGCAGCAGCTCGAGGTCAGTGCACCACACGAGGGGATCTTGGTGCTGGAGCGCGACTGGCAGGGCAATCCCATGCGCGTGGGCGACTCGGTGTGGCGCGGGCAAAAGCTCGCCGAGATTCCGCTGGTGACCACCATGGAGGCCGAGCTGTTCGTGCTGGAGGCCGACGCGGGCGATCTGGCCGAGGGCCTGCCCGCGGAGCTGGTCGTCGAGGCCCACCCCAACCGCGTCTACAAGGCCAAGGTGGCTCGGGTCGATACGCTCGCCAAGCCGCGTCACCAAGAAGTCCCGGTGCAGTACTTCGAGGTCACGCTGTCGCTGGAGTCTACCGACGAGGCCACGATGAAGGTGGGGCAGCGGGTGCGGGCCACCATCATCCTCGAACAGCCAGATGCCATCGTCGTGCCCCGTCAAGCCGTGTTCGAGCGCGACAACAAGCGCTTCGTCTACCGCAAGGACGGCAGCACCTTCGAGGAGGTCGAGGTCGAGATCGGATCTTCGAGCGCGGGCCGGGTGGTGGTGCTCGAGGGCCTGTCCGAGGGTGACCACATCGCGCTGCGCGATCCGTCGCGGGCGGCCGACGAGCTCATCGGAGCCGACAGCGGGGCCCAGGCCCAGCCCGAGCCCGGAAAGGCGGGGCCGGTCCCATGATGCGCGCCAGTGATGCCTTGTGGGCTGCCCTGGAGAGCCTGGCCGAGCACAAGCTCCGCTCCGGTCTCACCATGCTGGGGATCATGTTCGGCGTGGGCGCCGTGATCTCGATGCTGTCGATCGGGGCCGGGGCCGAGGAGAGCGCGCTGGCCCTCATCGACCGCATGGGGGTGCGCAACGTCGTGGTGCGTGCCAAGCAGTTCGAGCAAGACGAACTCAAGGAGCTGCGCAAGAAATCCATCGGGGTGTCACGTCGCGACGTCGATGCGATTCGCGAAGCGGTGCCCGACGCGGAGATCGTCGCGCCGCGGCTGGAGCTCGAGCCCTACAAGGTGCTCTCGGCCGGGGGCAAGAGCGAGTCGGCGGTGTTCGGAGTGTCCCGGCTGCACGCCGACCTGGTCACCTTGCCGCTGGCGGCGGGCCGGTTCTTCGATGAGCGCGACGAGCTCGACCACGCCCAGGTGTGTGTCATCGGCTCGGCCACCAGCCGCGACCTGTTCGGCCCCGATCTGGCCGTGGGCCAGCATCTGAAGGTCAACGATGTGTGGCTCGAGGTGATCGGGGTGATCGCGGCCAACGAGGAAGAGCCGACCAGCGTCGAGGGCGTGGCCGTGGCGTCTCAGGCCCACGAGATCTACGTGCCGTTCACCACCGCGCTGCGCAAGTTCGAACGCGATCCTCTGGAGTCGCCGCTTTCGGAGATCGTGGTCCGCGTGCAGGACGACGCCACCCCCGGGGAAGTCGGCGCGACGG
>JAHZJA010000697.1 GCA_022601155.1 Deltaproteobacteria bacterium
CCGTTCCTCGAAGAAATGCAACAAGGAGTGGTTGGCACGATCACGACGGGGCGGTCGCTAGATGTGTCGTGCACTCGTTGAACCTCTATGTTGCATAATTGCAGGTTCCCCTGACAAGCGCGAGCTGCCATCGACGGGCACTTTCTTTGCGATTTCGGCTATTTTCGGGCGAATTCGAGCCTCTCTCGACGCGAGGAGGTCGGGTGACCCGTGGGTTGGCCACGTGACCCAGTGGTGGGCCGTTCGAAGTGTGTTGAATTCTCGGATCGTTGCGGGATCGCTTGGTAGCAAAGTTGGCTCACCCGTTGCTCTTTCGAATCCAACATCGTGCGTCACTCCATCTCCCTTTCCTCTCCATTCGACGCGTTGATCACCCGCGATCCGGTCGTGCGTCGCATCGTCATCCAGCTCCGTGGTTGGGCTTCACGAGCTCGTGGCATACTGCTGACTGGCGAAGCAGGGGTCGGCAAGTCGCTCGCGGCTCGGCTCGTCCACCTCGCATCACCTCGCCCCGACGCCGTGTTCTTGGTCTGCTCGGCCCCCACGGAGCTGCTGCAGGTGGCCAACCGGTGGGCCACCCTCCGGGAAAAGGGAGGCACCATGGTCGTCGACCTGGTCGAGCGATGGTCGGTCGATCAGCAGGCCGAGGTGTTCAGCCGCCTGTCTCCCCGGCCCGAGGCTCCGTTCCGCATCATCGCCACCAGTCGCATGTCGCAGGCACGCCTGCGCGACGAGGCACGCCTGCACGAGGGCCTGGCCCAGTGGTGGGACAACAGGTCCGTCGACCTGCCGCCGCTCCGCGCTCGCCCGGAGGACCTGGCACCCATCGTCGACGCCATGATCCATCGGCTCCTCCGTCGGGCGATCCGCATCGAACCTGCGACATGGCAAGCACTGCACGCCCACGGCTGGCCCGACAACATCCGCGGCCTTCGGCGCGTACTCGACGATGCGCTGCCCCGGCTGGTGGAAGACCGCCTCCGCCCGGAGCACCTGGTGCTCAACCCCCTCGAGCCACCGTCGCTCCAGCACCTTGCCGATCGCAGCTTCGCGGAGATGCGCAACACCGTCGAGGCCTGGTACCTGCGGCGGCTGCTCGAGCAGACCCACGGCAACATCAGCGAGGCAGCACGACGCGCCGAGTGCTCACGCAAGGTGCTTCGCGACAGGCTCCGCCGCCACGGGCTCTACCGTTCGATGCCCGGCCCGATCGAGGGCCCACTGGAGACCACCGCCTCGTACGCCCGAGAGACCGCTGCGGTCGAGGGCTGGCCCGGGGTCATCAGCATGTCCGACGAGCCGAGCATGCGCGAGCGTAGCCGCCGGGCGCGGGAGTTCCTGCTCCAAGCCGGGGTGTTGGTCCCCCGTCGCTCCTGGCCCTGGCCTCCGCCCCCACGGGGCCGGCGTTCGCATGCATGACCGCGCCGCGTGCCTCAGCCCGCGCTGCGGCGGCGGAGCCCGAGAGCGCCGAGGACCATCAGCAGGCCCAGCGCGCTCCCACGTCCACCCGGGGCCGGGGTCTCGCGCGTCGTGCATGCGCAGCTGGCTTGGCCGCTGGCCCGCGTGGGCTCGGGCCCAGGCTCGGCCCCTGCCAGCGGCGTCCCCACCAGGCCCTTGCCCGCCGCCGGATCGGGCGGAGCATCGCCGCCCGCGGCCGGCACCGCAGCCTTGCCCTTGCTCCTGGCGGGTGCATCGCGATGATCGGCGACGCCCATCTCTTCCAACAACGAGCCCGCATCCGCGACCTCGTCGAGCGTCCACAACAGATATCGAACATCCACGATCACATTGCGCGAGCGCGCGACGTTGTAGCCGTAATCGCCCGCGATGTTCTCCCACACCCGGTCGAAGTTGAGCCCCACGAATCGGCCCTGTCCATCGATCACGGGGCTGCCCGAGTTGCCCCCGGTCGTGTCGCCATTGGACAAGAAATCCACGGGCACGTCGCCCAGGTTCGGGTCGGCCCAATACGTCTGGGGTGCACCCGGCGCGGCCTCGCGTACGGCGGCCGGCAAGTCGAACGGCTCGGTGCCCGTGTGCTTGGCGACCTGGCCTGCGACGGTGGTCTGGGGCGTCGCCACCAAGCCATCCCGCGGCGCATAGCCCTGCACGCTGGCGTAGCTGAATCGCAACGTGCCGTTGGCATCGGGGTAGACCGGCCCTCCCCGCACGGCCTTGAGCATCTCGAAGTAGCGGGGTCCCAGCACCATCATCTGCCCCCGCGCGTGATCCTTGCGCAGATCGTTGGCCTCGATCGCCGTCACCAGCTCGTGCGCGAGCACCAGCATCGGGTCGCGACTGGCTCGCAGCGCCTCGGCGTCGGCCGCATCGAACGCTGCTTTGACGAACGCAGGATCGGTGACCTTGGTCGACCGCAGCACCCCGGGAATGTCGGCCACGGAGAAGCCCGTAAACCGCAGCGTATCGGGCAGGGCCTCCACCCGTCGGAACAGGGCCTCCATCAGCGCCTGGTCCACGGCTTGGTCGTAGTCCCGCAGCCGTCGCTCTTGGCGCTGCCACTGCCGTCGCTCCTCGCGGTCCTGGTACGCGGGCCGCCGCTCGAGGTCGGGCTTGAGGCGCTCACGGGCGCGTCGAACGAGGGTCACGGCTGTCGCCAGGCTCCCCGCCCCCTGGTTCAGGTTGTCGATCAAGAAATCGCGGTCGAAGCCGGCACGCTTGTCATCGGACAGCTTCTGAATGCCCGCGAGAACCCCGGCGTAGGTCTCCCCTTGGCCCTTGGCCCACTTCACCAACGCCTCGTCCTCGGCCTTGCGCTGCTCCAGCAGCCGGTTCTTGCCGATGCCGTCGATCATGCCGCGGGAGTTCTTGTGCCGATTGGCCAGGCCTCGCAGCTTCGAGGCAACCTTGATGCGGATCGCCTGATCGCGGGTACCGGCCTGCTCGAGGATCTCGATCCACTCGCCGTACAGGTCCACGCGCGCGGGCAAGAACTGCTCGAGCTGCCGCTGCACCTCGGCCGCGGGCAGGTAGCGGTTGGTCCGCCCCGGATATCCCAAGATGCCCACGAAATCTCCGGGCCCGACACCTTGCGCACCCACCTCGAAATACCGCTGCGGGGTGTAGGGCACGTTGTCTTCGGCGTGGGCGGCCGGCTTGCCATCCGGGCCCACATACGCGCGCAGCAGCGAGAAGTCGCCGCTATGGCGGGGCCACATCCAGTTGTCGATCTCGCCGCCAAAGTTGCCGATCGCCGACGGAGGCGCGTAGACCAGCCGAACATCCAGCAGCTCGAGGTAGCGCAGCAGCTGGTACTCGTACCCATTGTAGAACTCGGCCACCTGACAGCGATGGCCGGGGTTGCCCTGCTCGCACGCGGCCACCACCCCCGCGCGTGCCTGCTGCACCTTCTGTGCGCGCGTGGCCGGGTCGGCTTCGCTCTCGGCCACCTCGCGGATGGCCATCGTCACGTCTTCCACCGCCACGAGCACCTTGACCGTGCTGCCCTTGGCCGGGATCTCATCGGCCAGCGTGGTCGCCAAGAACCCGTCCCGCAGGTAGTCGTGCTCCACCGAGCTGCCCGCCTGGATCGCACCGAACGCACAGTGGTGGTTGGTCGCCACCAGGCCCTTGGCCGACAAGAACCCCGCCGAGCACCCCGACAGGTTGACCGATGCGCGCATCAGGCCTCCGTCCTTGGGGCTCCATAGGGTGCGGGGGTCCATCCGCATGCCCAGCTGGCGTAGCCGCGCCTGGTCCAGCTCCGGGATCTGCTTGGGCATCCACTGGCCCTCGTCTGCTCTCCCCGGGGAGGACAGACCCACGGCCAACAAAGCCACGGAACCGACGACAGCACGACGCAATGACCCGACGACAGCAAACATTCGGCCCGGACCCTACCACCGTTTACAGGCGGCTCCCCGTTGGCCTGGGCTCCGCCGTCGGGCACGATCGAGGCATGAATCCAGGCGGTGACAACGCTGGTCGTGCACATCGATCTTCGGCGTGCTTGGCCCCCGCCTCGCAGCGGTGGCTGCTGGCCTCGGCCCGTCAGGCAGTGGCACAGGCGTTGGGCGTGGCCGCGTCACCCCCCGGCCGAGCTCCCGACGATCCACAGCTGACCCAACCGGTCGCCGTGTTCGTGTCCTGGCACGAGGGGCCGCGACTGGTCGGGTGCATCGGGACGCTGCAGCCCGGCCGCTCGTTGCGCGAGGCCGTGGTGCACTACGCGGTCCAGGCCGGCTTGCACGACGCGCGAACGCCCATGCCGCTGCCCGACGACCTCCCGCGACTGTCGTGCGAGATCTCGGTACTCAGCCCGCCTGAGCCCATGGACGTCCAGGGCCTTGGCCCGATCACCGCCGCGCTGGTCCCCGGCCGCGACGGGCTCGTACTCCGCGAGGGCGAGCGCCGTGCGGTGTTCCTCCCCGTCGTGTGGCAGTCGCTCCCCACCCGCGAGGCCTTCGTCGACGCCCTGTGCACCAAGGCCGGGATCGACGCGCGCCGCCACGGGGCTCGGGTGAAGGGTGAGCGGTTCTTTGCCGAGCGGTTCAGCGACGCGAGCGTGTCGTAGTCGACCACGCCGCGGCGTCATCGTCTGCGGCAACGCAGCCCGCCGCTACTTGAACAGCTGCGTTCGGTAAAACCGCAGCTCTTCGATCGACTCGCGAATGTCGTCGAGCGCCCGATGGGTCTCGCGCTTGGGCGGAGGCTTGACCTCCGGATACCAGCGCCGCGACAGCTCCTTGAGCGAGGACACGTCGACCAGGCGGTAGTGGAGAAAGCCCTCCAGCTGCTCCATGTAGCGGCTGATGAAGCGACGATCCTGGTACACCGAGTTGCCACACAGCGGGGATGCCCCGCGGTTGGTGTGCTGCGACAAGAACTCCAGCGTCTGGCGCTCCGCCTGTGCCTCGTCGATCGTCGACGCTTGCACCTGCGCCGTCAGCCCGCTGTCGCCGTGGTGTCGCGTGCACCACTCATCCATCGCCTCCAGCACGGGTGCCGGTTGATGCACGACGATGTCCGGACCTTCGGCGATGACCTCTAGATCGGCGTTGGTCACGATCGTCGCGATCTCGAGGATGCGGCACTGGTCCGGATCGAGTCCCGACATCTCCATGTCGATCCATACCAGCGGCGCCAGATCTTGGCCCGAGCCTGCGCTCTGCTCACTCACGGTCGAGGACATTACACGATCAGCGCACGCCGAGCAGGTCCGACAGCGCTCCTCGCACCCAACCGGGGTGATCGTAGCCCGCCGCATCGCTCACGGGGCGCGGAGCCACGATCCGCGCGACCACGTGGTCGACAGGATCCTGCGGCTCCGTAGGACGTTCCACCAAGTGGAACTGGGCGAGGCCCGGGCACCCCTCGCACTTCGGCACACGACCGTCTCGGCCCGCGTAGGCCTTGAGCACCGCCGCGCGGTCGAGCTCGAGGACGTCGTCGGCCTCCACCGCGTAGCCCTCGCGATCGTACTCACCCATGCGCACCATCGCGTACGCCAGCCCATTGATGAGGTGGGTGGCCGCCTCGAGGACCGCGGGGTCGCGGGGCAAGCCATCGAGCTCGAGATCGACACTGCCAAAGCGCCGCATGCCTCGGGTGGTCAGCCGTACCGAGCCCTCGCCGTGTCGGCGGTCGGGAAACGGGATCACCACCAGCTGGTCGGCGACGTTGCCCACCGTCGACTGCAACCGACGCTCGGTGAACGCCTCCACCGTCATCGTCTCGCCCGTGTCGGGGTCGTGCACCAGCGCCCCGCGCTCACGCGCGACGATCCGGATCAATGTCTGGAGCAGCCGCAGCCCGCGAACGCCGAAGCGATTGCGGTAGTGCGCACGCAGCAGCAGCACGTGGCGACGATCGGCCAGGCTGTCGCGCTGCGACGGGCTCAGCGTGCGGGTCGAGATTGGATCGGTCAGGACCTGCGACGAGATCAGAGGCTCTTCCCCGGGCACCTCGAGCGGGAGCATCTGCAGGTGCAGGCCCAGCAGATCGCGGTGCCGGATCGACTCGCGCTCGGACGGATCGAGCCCGGCGTCGTTCGCAGGGCGGGCAGGCTCCGATGCGACCAACTCGAGCAACAACTTCACCTCGGGCTCGTCCTCGGAGCCCGACAGGGCCGTCCGCACCAGCTCCGCCAGCGCCTCTCGCGAAGGAGCAGGGCCCGGATCACCCGGCACGAGCAACAAGTAGGTCTGGCTGGTCCGGTCGGCGAACACCACGTGGTGGTCGGACTCATCGTCCGTCTGCGGCTCGGCCACGGGCGCGGGTTTCTCGGCGACCGGCGGGGGCGAGGTCGAGGCGGGCGTACCGTGACCGTCCTCGCGCTTGGTGGAGCAGGCACCGAGCCACAGCGCGACGGCGACCAACAGCAAGGGACTTCCAGTGTGGATACGGTCCATGGTCTCAGGCCTCCGCCGGGGTATCGATCAACCTCGCCACCAGGCTCGGGTCGACGTTGCCACCCGAGAGGATCACACCGATGCGCCGCGGTGCCCCGGGTAGGCGACCGGTCAGCGCCACCGCCAGGGCCGCAGCGCCCGACGGTTCCACCAACACCTTCCCGTGCACCAGCAGGGCACGCAGGGCCGGCCCGAGGTCATCGTCGCCCACGCGAAACGAGCCCGCCACGTGCTGCTTGGCGATCGCGAAATTGAGTGCACCGACCATCGTCGGCTTGAGCCCGTCGGCGAGCGTCGGTCCGGGAGACACGGCCACGCGCTCTCCCGCTTCGAGGCTCCGCGCCATCGCATCGCAGCCGTGCGGCTCGACGCTGTAGATCGCAGTACCAGCGGGCGCGGCGGCCAGGCAGGCGCCGGCGATGAGCCCCCCGCCTCCCACCGGAACCAACAACGCATCGAGCGTGCCGCCGCCCGTGCGCGCGGCCACTTCGTCCACCAGCTCCAGCGTCGCCGTGCCTGCACCCGCCACGATGTGGGGGTGGTCGAACGGCTGCACGACGGCGGCTCCGCTTCGCTCGGCCAGCGACATCGCAGCCTCGCGACGGACATCCGAGGTTGTGCCCGCGAACACGATCTCGCCGCCCAGTGCCTTGACCCCCGCGACCTTGATCTTCGGAGCGTCGGTGGGCATGACGATCGTCGCTGCACAGCCGTAGCTTCGGGCGGCCAGCGCCACCGCTTGGGCGTGATTGCCCGAGCTGAAGGTGATCACCCCTCGCGCTCTCCCCGCTTCGCCGAGCTGTCCGACCGCGTGCATTGCTCCCCGGGCCTTGAACGCTCCGATGTGCTGGAGGTTCTCGGCCTTGAGCCACAGCTCGGCCCCCGCCATCTGGTCCAGGGCCTCGATCCGCAGCACGGGCGTGGTGCGTACGCGCCCTTCGATCCGGGCTGCGGCTGCCCTCACATCTTCGATGTCGAGCGCGGGCAGGTCCGGCGGCGAGGCGGTGTCGGTCATGCGCAGGCCAGGCTAGCAGGCGATCGACCTGCCCCGCGACGTACTACTGTGTTGCCCCTTGCCGGCCCCATCCACCCCGTCCCCGCCTGCGGACCCACCGCCCCGCTCGCGTGCCGTGCTCATCGCCACCGTCGTCCTCGGCGTCATCGCATTGGACTACGCCACCGTCGTACCGCTGGGGATCCACCGACAATGGCTGCGTCTCGTCGTCGCCGCCGCGTTGGGGTGGATCCTCCAACGCGCCCTGGGACCTGGCCCGCTGCCCTTGACGGTCGGCCACGTGCGAGCGTCGCTGCGACTGGTCACCAAGGTCGTCGTGATCGGCACGGCGGTGTGCCTGGTGGGCGGTGGCATTGCGTTGCTGGCCAGTCACGTCGGCGGGCTGCGCTGGCCGCTCATTGCCGTCAACATCACACACCCCAGTCAGTACGGGATGTGGATGATGCTCGCGGTCGTGTGGGCGCCCCTCATCGAGGAGATCGTCTACCGCGGGATCGTTCAGTCTCACATGCGCAGGCTGGGTGGACCGTGGCTGGCGATCATCGTCTCGGGTCTGTCGTTTTGGGTCTACCACTGGGTGAGCTTTGGCCACGTGACCTCTCCGCATCACCTGGGCGCGGGGCTGCTGCTGGCGTGGTCCTATGAGCGCACGCGGTCGCTGCTGGCTCCCATCATCCTGCACGCCATCGGCAACTTCGTGCTCGGCACTTCCGATCTGGTGTACCTGCTGTACCCGCAGTGGGTCCACGGGATGCTGGGTTGGTCCTAGCTGACGGTATCCTCCGGCCACGTGACCCGGCAAGACGACGAGTCCCACCCCGCAGCACTCGGGCTGCTGGCCCTGCTGTTCTTCATGTGGGGTTTCGTCACCGTCCTCAACGACATCCTGGTTCCGCACCTCAAGGCGTTGTTCTCGCTCAACGCCACCATGGCGATGCTCGTGCAGCTGAGCTTCTTCGGCGCGTACTTCGTGGTGGGGCTCCCCGCCGGATGGTGGGTGGCACGCATCGGCTACCGAAGGGGCATCGTCGTCGGATTGGTCGTCGCCGCCACCGGAGCGCTGGGGTTTGCGCTGAGCTCGTGGCTGTCGTCGTACGCGGCGTTCCTGGGCGCGTTGTTCATCCTCGCCGCGGGGATCACCGTGCTGCAGGTCGCCGCCAATCCCTACGTCACGCGCTTGGGTCCGCCGCGGACCGCCGCCAGTCGCCTCAATCTCACCCAGGGGATCAACTCGCTGGGCACCACCCTCGCCCCTGCCGTGGGCGCGTGGCTCATCTTCGATGGCAGCGGAGCCCAGAGCGTACGGATGCCCTACCTGGCGATCGCAGGGCTGCTGGTGGTGCTGGCCGTCGTGTTCTCCATCGTTCGCCTGCCCGTCCCTCAGACGCAGGCCACCACCACCACCACCACCACCACCACCACGAGTGCGAGCGTGTGGCGTCACCGTCGGCTGCGCCTGGGCGCGGTGGCGATCTTCGTCTACGTGGGGGCCGAGGTCGGCATCGGGAGCATGCTGGTCCTGTTCTTCGGCCAGACCGAGGTCGCGAGCATGGGCGCCGCCGAGGCGGGCTACTACGTGTCGTACTACTGGGGTGCCGCGATGGTCGGCCGCTTCATCGGGGCGGCCATCCAGCGACGCCATTCCCCCGCCAAGGTCCTGATCGTCGCGTGTGCCCTCGCCACCATCCTGCTGGGCCTGACCGTCGGACTGATGGGTGAGACCGCGGTGGTCACCGTGCTGGCCGTGGGGTTGGCCAACTCGATCATGTTCCCCACCATCTTCTCGCTCGCGGTCGATGGCCTCGGCGAGAAGACCAGCCGCGGCTCCGGTGTCTTGGTGATGGCGATCGTCGGCGGCGCCATCATCCCCGTGGCGATGGGGGCCCTGGTCGACGGCTTCGGGTATCGCGTGGCGCTGGGCTCCGCCACCCTCGCGTATGCCTACATCGCCTGGTTTGCGCGCTACGGTACCAAGGACGACTCATGAGCACGGACACCACCCCACCCCGTCGTCCCCATCGTCCATCGTGGTGGCACATGATGGTGAGCGCCGTGTTCGTGTCGGGATCCGCGTTGGGGTGTCGCCCCGCCTCGCCGGGCAGCCCCGCGCAGGCACGAGTCACCCCGCCTGCCGCGGTGCCGTTCGATCCGACCCCCGAGGTCGATCCCTTCATCGGGACCGCCGCCCACGGCCACACCTTCCCCGGCGCCACGCAGCCGTTCGGCATGGTGCAGCTGAGCCCCGACACTCGCCTGACCGGGTGGGATGGCTGCTCCGGGTACCACTACGACGACACGATCCTGTACGGCTTCAGCCACACGCACCTGAGCGGAACCGGCATCGCCGACTACGCGGACATCTTGCTGATGCCGCTGGTCGACGGCGCGGGCCCTTCGGCCATCGGTGATGCCGACCATCCCCATGCCGCGCGCTTCGACCATGCCGACGAATCGGCCGGGCCCGGCTGGTACTCCGTGCGCCTCGAGCAACCCGCGGTCGCCGTCGAGCTCACCACCACCCCACGCGTGGGCATCCACCGCTATACCTTCGACGACCCCGAGCACGCGGCGGTGCTGCTGGACCTGCGCCATCGCGACGAAGTCCTCGAGTCGTGGGTGGAGCAGGTCTCGCCCACCGAGCTCGTGGGGCTGCGGCGCTCACGGTCGTGGGCCCGTGATCAGCGGGTCTTCTTTGCGGCACGGCTCTCGCGGCCCCTGCGGTCGATCACCTCCATCGGGGCGGTCGAGACCGATCCGAGTCGGCCGCGCTGGTCCGGAGACGATGTTCGACTCCAGCTGACGCCCGAATCCGGAGAGCAGCCCCTGCTGGTCAAGGTTGCGCTCTCCGCTGTCGATACCGATGGCGCACGGGCCAATCTCGACGCCGAGGCGCAGCACTGGGACTTCGACGTCTATCGCGGGCAAGCCCGGGAGGCCTGGCGCCAGGCCCTGGCCGCGGTGGAGATCGAGGGCGGCACCCCCTCGCAGCGCCGGGTGTTCTACACCGCGCTGTACCACTCGATGATCGCGCCCAATCTGTGGGAGGACGTCGATGGTCGCTATCGCGGCATGGACCAGCGGGTGCACGAGTCACCCGGGTTCACGGCCTACTCGGTGTTCTCGCTGTGGGACACCTTCCGCGCCACCCATCCGCTGCTGACGATCCTCGATCCCACCCGCACTCGCGACTTCGTGCAGACCCTGGTCTCCCAGGCGCAGTGGGGCGGCGGCGATCTGCCCATGTGGGAGCTGGCTGCGAACTACACGGGCACGATGATCGGCTACCACGCCGTGCCCGTGATCGTCGACGCGTGGGTCAAGGGCATTCGCGACTTCGACGTCGAGCGGGCCCTCGAGTTCTCGATCGCTACCGCCGACGCGGAGAAGCTGGGTCTGCCGGGCTACCGCGCGCACGGCTACGTCCCCGCGGAGCAGGAGCACGAGTCGGTCTCCAAGACGCTGGAGTATGCGTACGACGATTGGTGCATTGCCCAGCTCGCCGACGGCCTGGGCAACACCACCGAGCGCGATCGTTTCGCCCGACGGGCCCAGTCGTGGAGCAACCTGTTCGACCCCCAAAGCGGGCTGTTTCGCGCTCGCGACAACGGCGGCTGGGTTCCCGACTTCGAGCCCCGTGAGGTCAACGTCCACTACACCGAGGCCAATGCCTGGCAGTACGGGTTCTTCGTCCCGCACGACGTCGGCGGATTGATCGAGCGGCACGGCAGCCCCGCCAAGCTCGCCGCCCGACTCGATCAGCTGTTCCAGGAGCCCAGCGCGTTGGTCGGTCGACAGCAGGTCGACATCACCGGGCTCATCGGACAGTACGCCCACGGCAACGAGCCCAGCCATCATGCGGCCTACCTCTATCCCTACGTCGGCCAGGCGCCCAGCACCCAGGCCCGCGTGCGGCAGATCCTCGACACGCTGTACGCCGACACCCCCGACGGTCTGACGGGCAACGATGACTGCGGGCAGCTTTCATCGTGGTACGTGCTCAGTGCGCTGGGCTTTTATCCCCTGGCCCCCGGCCGGGACGACTACGTCATCGGCTCCCCGCTGTTTCCCCGCACGACCATTCACCTTCCAGGGGGTGGTGCGTTCGTCATCGAAGCCCCGGGCGTCGCCGCCGATGCGCCCTACGTGCAGCGGGCCACGCTCGACGGCGAGCCTCGCGAGCAAGCCCGCCTGCGACACCACGAGATCGTCGACGGCGGGCATCTGGTGCTGCAGATGGGCCCGGAGCCCAACCCGGGCTGGGGTGCGATCGAGCCCGACCCGCCGCAGTGGGACGGTGCGACGGCCCAGCTCCCCACGCCCATCGTCCATGCTCCTGGCCGCGGGTTCACGGACACCATGACGATCGAGCTGTCGCTGCCCTTGGGTGACGCCGAGGTTCGCTATGCCCTCGACGGCAAGCCGCCGACCGGTGACAGCCCACGGTACGTGGAGCCGTTGGTGATCCGCGAGACCACGACCGTCACCGCCGCCGCGTTCCAGGATGGTCGTCGGGGACCGTGGGCCACCGCCACGTTCCACCGTCGGCAGGCGGACCGCTCGGTGACCCTCAACACCGAGCCACACCGCTCCTATCGCGCCGGAGGACCCGACGGCTTGATCGACGGTCGGCGTGGGACCGAGCGCTGGCGAACCGGCGGATGGCAGGGCTACCACGGCGTCGACTTCGAGGCCGTCATCGACCTGGGCAAGGTCCAAGCGGTACAGCGGGTGTCCGCCGCGTTCTTGCAGGATGTGCGTTCGTGGATCTGGATGCCACTGAGAATGGAGGTCGAGGTCTCTCGGGATGGCAAGCGCTGGAAGGCGCTGGGTCCCGCCGCCACCCACACGGTGCCCGAGCGCGGCGATCGCCACATCTTCGTGCAGCCGCTGGAGGTCCGCGGCCGCAGCCGCGCACGATACGTTCGTGTCCGGGCACCGCAGTACGGCACGATCCCTCAGTGGCATCTCGGCTCGGGGAACCCGAGCTTCGTGTTCGTCGACGAGGTCGTGGTCGACTGACCGCAGACTCTTCGGGGGCATGCGACCGGTCGCCCAACCCGAGCAGGGGCCACCGCAGACCGCGGGCGTTCACAGGCCGGGTTCGAGGTTCTCGATGAAGGTGCTCACGTCGCTCGCAAACGATCGTGGTCGCTCCAGCATCACGAAGTGCCCGGCCCCCGGCGGCTCCAGACGAAAATCCAACGGCTCGAACCGTGCCGCGAGATAGCCCTGGTAGTCCGCAGGAAGCCCAAGGCCCGGCACGAACATCGCCAACGTTGGTCGTGGAACCACCGTCTCCCGCTCGATCGCGGGGTCGCTGGCAATCGTCAGAACGTCGACCCACAGCGCCTGGGGCCCCGCGAGCATCATCGCCCTCACGAAATCCGCGACCGACATGGGCGTGTCGGCGCCCAGCATGAACTGCTCGACGAAACCCTCGGCCACCGCCTCCCAGCCTTCGGACTCGAACTGCATCAGCAGGGCCTGGCCCAACGCCGGGTCGCCGCCCAGTGGGACGACATAACCATCGACCATCACGAGCCCGACCACGGCCTCGGGCCTCGCGATCGCAACGTCGCGGGCAATCCAGACCCCGAAGCTGTGGCCCACCAGCACCGCCTCGCCCACCCGAGCATCGTCGAGCACCGCCTCCACGGCCCCGCTGAACGCCTCGGCATCGAGGGGGCTCGGTGTACCCGACTCCCCGTGCCCGGGGAGATCGACCATGACCACGCGGCGCTGCTCGCTGAGTTCCTCACTGAGCGCCCGCCAGACTTCGCGGTTGCTCTGCCCACCGTGGAGCAGGACCGCCGCGGGCTCGCCTTCGCCCGCGATCTCGTAGACGATCTCCGTGCCCTCGACCTCCAGCGTGTGCACCCCAGGCGAGGGCATCGGGGCCTCCCCCGACGACTCCGCCGCGGTCTCGTTGGCCTGCGTGGTGGAACCACCTTCGTCCGAAGCAGAGGAACGTTGCGAGCCGCAGCCAGCGATCACTACGGTCGCGATGAGGGCCACGGAGGACACGGTGAGCCGAGCGGGGAAACGGACCATGGTCTCCAACGTGCGGGGTAGACCATGCCGCTGCCATGACCTCGAGGGTCATGCCGCGCTCCCAACTCGACCGGAGTGTGCCAACGCCCAAGACTGGTCGCCACTTCCGAATCTCGATCACCGTGCCGTCGAGCAGCGACCTGAACGCGACCGAATCGGCACCCCGGTGGCTCGCCGCGGTCGACCGAATCGGCATGGCCCCTCTTCCCGGCCCGCCGCATCCGCTCAGCGACGACGACGACGACCCGCTCGCGTGGCGCCCGAACCGAACGACACCTTGAACTTCAGCGTCGACCCCACCATCTCGACGTTGGTGATGGAGAACTTGGCGCTGGTACCATCGTGGAACTTCGCGGCAGGCACCGACGTGGGCGTGTACGAGCCTTGAAACGGGACCAGCTTCGAGGGACACCGCGTCGGGTCACTGACCAGATCGATGAGCGGTGCATCATTGGAAAACCCCTTGGAGTTGACGTGGTAGATGAACATCCCCGAGGGGTCGACCGCGTCGTACGACTTCCCGCTCACCACGACCTCCGCACGATTCTCGACCACGAAGACCTCGTCGGGGTGCCCCACGGGATCGGGCTGGATCACCGCGAGTGACCGATTCTCCCCGTGCGTCATCGCAGGCTTCAAGGTGACCTCGGTGGTCTTGTCGGCGGGGACGAGGTGCCGTGCCTGCGCAAAGCCAAAACGCCACCGATTCGCAGCGCTCATCGCCGCATAGTGCTCCCACTGATTCCCCATCACATCGTATGGCCCCAGGTACCCGGCCGGAGCACCTGCGTTGCACTTGTCCCCCGGGGCGCTGGCGTACAGCTCCGGACCGTGACCGACGAAGTGTCCCAGCTCGTGCGACATCAGCCGCGCGCCTTGATCGCCGTACATATAGTCGACGAAGGTCAGGCCCTTGACCGTCAGCGGCCAGGCGGGACCGCCCCATGAGGCGTTGAAGGTGCGATTGCCTCCGCCGACGAGCTGCGGGGCAGAGAAGTACACCGTGGGCGCACCCGAGCCGGACTTCCCCCAGTTCATCAGGGCGTCGAATCCCTCCGGATCCGTGGTGGCGAGCTTGCGCAGCGCGTCGCCGCCATAGTTGCGCTCGGCGACCTGACAGTAGTTTCGGTGGATGTTGCTGTTGTTGGTCCAGGCGAGGTTCTCGTCGGCGTCCTTGAAGATGATCTGGCGCGAGCCATCCGGCATGAGGAATCGACACTCATAGCCCGTGTAGGCCGTCGCGACCGGATACGCGCCCGGATTGACCAGCGTGCCGTCGGCTCCGTACTGGGGAGTGGGGATCCCTGCCGCCCAGTTCGCCGCTTCGTCGAGGTCGACGATCTCGTAGCGAAACCGCAGGTCGAGCGTGCTGTGGCTCGTGCGCTGGAAGAAGCGCCGGGTCTCGTCGAGGATCTCCTCGGCCTTGTCAGGCGTGGTCTTCACCGCCCCCTTGAAGTTGATGACAGCACGGGAACATGCACGCTGACGCGCCGGGTACTGACGACCTTGTCGCGGCGAGAGTTCTTGGAGAACACCCACTTGCCCGTCGCGTGTCCTCCCGTCCAGTGCACACCGACGTCTGCGAAGCCGTCGCCATTGAAATCGCCCGCGATGGGGAGGTTGTTGCCCACGTACGCGGTCTCGGCCGGAGTGGTTCCAGCGAAGGTCATCGCGCGGCCGGGCGCCAGGCGCCACTTCCCGTGGGTGTCGTTGATGGAGACCGTCCACTTTCCCGTGTGGCCGCTGCCGGTCCACTTGACCGCGACATCGTCGAAGCCATCGCCGTTGAAGTCTTCGACCAGGAGCTGATTGGCGCCACGATAGGCGCGCTGGCTTCCTCCGAAGTGGGCGGCAAACCCGGGCTCGAAATTTCCTTGCTGGTCGTTGCGGGAGATCCACCACATGCCATCGACGTTCCCGCCGTGGTTGCGCACGCCCACGTCGTCGAAGCCATCTCCGTCGAAGTCACCGACCACGGGCTCGTTGTCTCCGATGTAGGCGGTCGTCTTCCCGCCGATCGTCACGGTCTTGCCCGCGCCGAAGTTGCCCGACTTGTCGTTGGTGGAGATCGTCCATTTTCCGACGTGCGGGCCCCCTTCCCAGTGCACACCGATGTCGTCGAAGCCGTCGCCGTTGAAATCGCCCACGAACGCAGTGTTGTCGCCTCGATAGGCCAGCAGCGCGCCGCCGAACCTCATCGCCTTGCCGGGCAAGAAATTGCCCGTGCCGTCGTTCCGCGACCAGGTCCACTTGCCTTCGTGCGGTCCACTCATCCACCGGACCGCGATGTCGTCGTGGCCGTCACCGTCGAAGTCTCCGGCCAGCGGCACGTTGTTGCCCAGGTAGGATGTCTGTGCGCCGCCGACCGTGGCCACCTTGCCCACGGCGAAATCGGTTCCCGTAGCATAGCGTCGGTTCCTCGCGATTCGACCACCGATGGTCAACGGGTCGACCGAGATATCACCCAGACCGGGAACTTCGGAGGTATACCGCCAGCCATCGGCGCGCGCGGTGGTGGTGACGCACAGGGTGCTGAGGGCGAGACACGAGGTGAGGCGGATCTTCATCGCGTTGGATCTCCTGAGTTCGAGGAACTTCCACGAACCCAACGCGCAGCCAGACCGAGTGCCTCACAGACCCCACACGTCCACAGATCGTGCCCACGACGCGGCCCAGACACTCGGCACGTGGCCCGGTCTTGGGAGATCCTCCGTCGTGGCTCGACTCCGCCGGGCGTGGTGCGCGGCAGGAGCCCACCGTGGCCCACCCCGCCCGGTGCGTCGCGAGCCACGTGCGGGATGGGGGGCTCAACGAAGAACGGCCCGCGAAGACATCCGCGGGCCGTTCCTCAGTAGGCGGGACAGGGATCGAACCTGCGACCAGCGCGGAGTAAGCACGCTGCTCTACCACTGAGCTACCCGCCTTCACGGGCCGTATGTCGTTTCGGCGCGAGACCCTAGCACGTCACCGCGCCCAGTTCACGGGGTGCCACAGCCCGGTTGCGCGCCCTCGCGCAGCTCGCCCCCGTCCAATCCCTCGTCCACTCGGCGCAGGATCGTCCGCTCGCCCTCGGCCAGCGCGGCGAGCCACGAAGCGGGCGAGCGCCCGTCCACGACGGGCTCGTCTCCGACGAGATCCGCCAGAGGCACGAGCACGAAATCCCGCTGGGCCAGACCAGGATGGGGCAGCTGCAGGCCATCCTCCCGCACGGTGAGCGCGACCCAACCCGGGGGCGTGGGCCGCAGCATCAGCAGCAAGTCCAGATCGAGGGTGCGGGCATCCCATCGGCGTCCCCGCTGCCGACCATGGCGCACTTCGATCGCCAACAGACGGTCGAGCACGACGCGCGGTGCACAGCGCGTGCGCAGCTCGACGACCGCATTGAAGAACGGCTCCACTGAGGGGCCAATGGGTCGTGTCTCGTAGATCGGCGAGACCCCCACGACACGAAGCTCGGCGGGATGGTCATGACCGAGCATGTGCACCGCCGAGCGGAGCGTGGCGAGACGATCGCCGAGGTTCCCACCCACCGCAACGAACGCTCGAAGTTGATCGTCGCGTTGCATGCGTGCGGTCCGGGGAGTCGTTGCAACTGAAGACAGACGGGCGTCGAGTCACTCCGCGGCCGAGGCTGCGACGTCGGCGGGCGGCTCCGCGACTTCCGCGGCGGCCTCGCCCTCGGCTGACGGATTGTCAGCGCCCGGGGACCCGGCCTCACCATCGGCGGACGGGCTGGTCGCCTCGGCAGATTCCGCCGTGCCTTCAGCGGACAACACCACGCCTCCAGCCGACAGCGCCGCCCCATCGGCGCCGCCTTCCTTTCGTGGCGGCGGCGGTCCCTTCGGCAGGGGATCCACCGCCCCACGCCCCTGGTGGCTGCGGCTGGCTTCGAGCGCATAGGGCACGACGAAATCGATGGCGAGCGCACGCGTCTTGTCGATGCGAAGCACACCCTTGACGACGTAGGGCTCGGGCTCCGGGCCAACGGTGGGCACGGGCTCGGTGGGCTCGGCGGCAGCCGCTTCCTTGGGTGCGTCCGCGCTCGACTTTCGCCTGCCGCGACGCTTGGAGCGCTTGGCCTCGGCGAGGGCGGCCTCCTGGGCTGCCTTCTCGGCGGCAACCCGCGCACGCTCGTCGGCCTTGGCCTTGGCCTCCACCCACTGGGCATGGGCCGCGATCGCATCCCGGGCGCCC
>JAHZJA010000698.1 GCA_022601155.1 Deltaproteobacteria bacterium
TCATTCCCGATGAAGGTCGTCGTGTCGATCGCCACATCGCCGCCGATGTTGTTCAGTCCCCCGGCGAAGAAGCTGGAGCTGGAGTTGTCCGCGAACACGCTGTTGCCGGTCACGGTGAGGACGCCGGACGGCGCGTTCCACAGACCACCGTAGACGCAGTCGTTCCACACCACGTAGACATGGTCGAGCACCAGGTCCCCCGAGTTCTTGATGCCCGACTTGACCAGGCCCCCCGTGATCTCGACGGACTCGAGGGTCACGCTCACTCCGGGCCGCACCCGCACGACGTTGTTCCAAGAACCCCCATCGATCGTCGGCATCCCGGCCCCCATCGCCCGGATCGTCAGCGCGTGCGTGATGTCCAGCCCACCGACGAAGGTCTCGTTACCCAGCTCGAGCACATCGCCCGCGGACGACAGATCCACGGCGTCGTTCAGATCGGTGTAGTTGCAGCCGGAGGAGCACACGGTGAGAGTTGCCGCCTCGGCGGATGCGGGCGTGAGTGCAACGGACAACAGGGCTGCGGCGCAAAGGGCGGAGAAGGAGAGCAGTTGCTTGTTCATGGCCCGCTCACCATGGGCTGCACCGCCGCGGGTCTCCATGACACGCAATGACAGGCCATGACAGCGGCGTACAGCGTGTGCAGCCGGCCCGGGCTCACCGCCTGGCCAGCAGGTCCGTGATGTCGTGCCACGCGTGAGACCGGGCCGGCGTGGGCCAGACCGTCGAGCGAAAATTGGTCCGTGGCCGCGTCGTCGCCTCGTGCAGGCTCGCGCCCAGGGCCATGTCCCGGCTCCCGTGGCAGTCGATGCACCCCAAGCCGGACTCGCGATAGCCGAGCGGCTCGATCCGCCCCTGGGGCGTGAACGCAACCGAGAGCCAGCCTGCGTCGCCCTCCCCCCGCACTTGGCCCTGCACGCGGACCAGCGTGGTGCCGACGTAGTGCTCGGTCACGACGAGGGCACCCGGCTCCGCATCGCTGGACAGCCGCACGCCGACCACCGTCCCCGGCTCCTCGACATACACCCGGACGGCGCCACGGTGGTCCACCTGCTCCCATGCCCGGTAGCCGTCGATCGCCGCCCACAGGTCCTCCCCCGAATATGCGTCGGCGTCGGGCCACTCCGGGTCCAGCTCCGACACGCACGCGGTCACGAGCACGCTCGCCATCAACGAGCCCGCCATCGTTCGAATGTTCATCATCCTACGACAGTGCGAGGCGTCGACCTCGGTGGCAATCCTTGGCCACGGTCGCGCAACACTTTTGAACGATTCGTTCAACGGTCACGCTCCACGGGCGAGGCGACGGGTCGGCGCGTCCCAGACACGTGAGACCAGCCTCCCCCGCACACGTGGTCGTCCGTACCGCGGTTGGGAACCGGGGACCACCGCACACCGCGGGTGCCCGGTGCACTCCTTGCCGAAGGTGCTCTACCCCTCCAAGCGGTCGTCTTCGTCGGACAGGCGAGTCGAGTCGAGCTGGGATCCAACCGGGGTCACGACGCCCACCACCAGGGCCGACGACGGGGTGGGTCGTGCTGCGGGGGGGTCGAACATCCGCGTCCTCGTGAGCCGTTCCCGACGCGAGGGCGGCCCCACGAAGCTGCAGACACCGCGTCGTCGCAAACACTGGACTGGGGATTTCATCACGCGGCGCCCGATGGCTGCATCCGGCTGACATCTGGCTGCTTCAGCGCGCTTGGTCCCCGCGATTTGACGCTGTCACCCCGCCAGCCCTATCGTCCTCGATCGAAATGACGCGCTCGCTGGTCACTGGAGGTTGTGGTTTCGTCGGGCGGCACCTGGCCGACGCACTGGCCGACCGCGGCGACGAGGTGACAGCCGTCGATGTGCGCGGCAAGGCGTGGCGAGACGACGTGGCCGTCCAAATCGTGGACATTCGTGACCCAGACGCGATCGCGGACGCCATCGAGGGGCACGACGTGGTGTTCCACAACGCGAGCTTGGTGCACACACGCAGAAGCCGCGAAGAGGACGTGTGGGCCGTCAACCTCGGCGGCACCGACAACGTGCTGGCCGCATGCCGCAAGCATGGGATCCGCAAGCTCGTCTACGTCAGCTCGGCCAGCGTTGTCTACGAGGGTGCCGACATCCAAAATGGAGACGAGTCGCTGGGCTACGCGAGGACGTCCCAGGCGGCCTATGCCGACTCGAAGATCGCGGCGGAGAAGAAGCTCCTCGCGCAGAGCGATGATGCCCTGGCCACCTGCTCCATTCGCCCCCATGTGATCTTCGGGCCCGGCGACACGCGCTTGCTCCCCGCCATCCTCGAGCGCGCCCGGCAGGGCAAGATGAAATTCTCGGTCGGCAACGGCACTCACCTCTCCGACTTCACCTACGTCACCAACCTCACCGACGCCTTGCTGGCGGCGGAGGAGCGACTCGAGCCGGGCAGCCCCATCGCGGGCGAGGCGTTCTTCGTCACCAATGGAGAGCCGATGCCGTTCTTCGCGTTCGTGAGCAAGGTGCTGGCCCACCTCGACCTGCCGCCGATCCGCGGCCGGGTGCCCTACTTCGTTGCCTACTCGGTCGCAGCCGCCAAGGAGACGTGGGACACGGTCGTCCGAGGCGGCACGCTCAACTCCGAGGACGGCTTCTCGCGCTTCGCGGTGCGCTACCTGTGCACCCACCACTATTTCGACATCGGCAAGGCCAAGCGCATGCTCGACTGGGCCCCGCAGGTCTCGCTCGAAGACGGCATCCTGCGCACGGTGGAGACGCTGCGGGACGAGCCCAGCTGAGGGCCCGCCCGCCCATCGCGGGGGGTGACCCGCCTCAGCTGGACCAGTCGAAGTACCCGAAGTGAAACCCGTCGTCGGTCACTCCCGAGTCGCTGGTAAACCGTAAGTCGATCGATTCGCGGTTGCGACGTCCGGCCACCTGGCGCGAGGTTGGGCTGTCGCTGTACTGCGGGCTGGCGTGGATCCCCGAGATCTTGGTGCCGTCGGTCAGGTACAGGAAGTCGTAGTTCGCCTCGGTCTCCACGTATCCGCCGTAGAGCGTCACGTCACTCGCCGTGCTCGGAAGCCCCACCACGAGGTGCTCGTCGAGGTTGTCGGCATAGGGATGGTCGGTCACCAGATCGAGATGCACTCGGTGAGCCCAGGTATTGGGCTCGCACACCCCAGCCAGCTCCGCCAGGTCGAGCTGCTGGCCCAGCGCTAGCCCCTGCCCTCGGTTGGGACGAGGGTTGCACTCCTGCGCGTAGTAGGTGCCGCCGGGCAGCGGGATGTCGGGACAGCCGACGTTGGTCGGTCCGCCGCAGGTCGTCCTGTCTTCGACGACACCATCGCCATCGAGGTCCATGGGACTGGGCGTCACCTCGACGCGCAGCGAGTAGTCGTTGACCGCCCCGTTGTATCCGTAGACACGCGCGTAGTAGACCGATGCCCCGGCACCGCCCGCGGTGGCGGCCA
>JAHZJA010000699.1 GCA_022601155.1 Deltaproteobacteria bacterium
CGCCAGGGCGGCCTCCAGGGCCGGCGCGTATCCCTTGGATGGGAGGCCAAACCATGGACGCCGCGGAGGGCATCCATGGCGCGGGGTGGGATCGGTCCGCCCCTGCCTCCCGAATCCACCGGGCGGGAAAAGAGGGGTGTGATGGAGCCGGGACTCGACCAAACCAAGCAGTTGCGTCTGCCGGAGAAGGACCCGAGCATGCTCGATACCGACGGCTACGATGCCGACGGCCGCACGCACGTCTTCGAAATACGACGCGCCGAGACCGTCGTCATCCCTCGCAAGCAACGCGCCGAGCTCAGCGGAGTTCCCAAGACGCCACCGCTCCCACGTGGGAGAACGTTCTGGGCGAAACCCACCGTCGAATCGCCCGAGCCTTCCACGGGCACTCCAGCGCAGTCGGTCCCCAAGTCCCTGTTCAAGGCACCGCCCGTCGAGGCGCCCCCCATCGAGGCTCCGCCCGTCGAGGCGCCCCCCATCGCGGCCACACCCATCGCGGCTTCGCCCGTCGAGGCCCCACCCATCGAGTCGCCGCGGCTTCGGACCGCACCACCGTTCCGCACCAACACCGTCCCGTATGGCTCGTACATTCCCGGGGTCCCTCCTGCGGCACCTCGGCCCGCATCTCGTCCCGCTGCCCCACGACACGAGCGAGAGTCGATGCCACCCGGGCCGGTGACCCTGATGGTCTTGGTCAGCCTCGCCATGCTGCTGGCATCGTTCGGCATGGCCATCGCAGCCTCGTGGGAGCTGGGCTGAGCCATCGCGGCCCGGTGCCGGGCATGAGCGCGGTCCGACCTGGCCAACGCTGACGCGCTCGGCGTTGACGGGCCCCCGAACTCGCGACCCCACGTGCCGACGAGGGGGTTCAAGGGGCTCGTTGGCCGGCCTCACCGTGTTGACCCACGACCGCCAGCCCGGTGACCGCCGCGACCCAAGGCTGGGGTCGCGAGCGCTCCCCGGGGTGGCTCCCGATGGAAGACCCGGGGGGCTCCTCATTGCGCCCCCGGGTGCGCGGCCTCATGCCCGCAGCGTCATCGAGGTGTCGACGAGCTGGCTGGGCATGCCATCCACGCCCTGCACGATGGTGAACGTGATCGTGAAGGCGGTGCCTTCCGCGTCCTCGAACGCGACCTCGATGGGCACACCGGCGGGCAGGCCGTCGAGGAAGTAGAAGCCGCTCGGATCGTTGAAGAAGCGCCCCGCCGACACCTCCACGACGGTGAGGCCGCTGCCCGAGCCGCCGAAGTTGCCGCCGCCGAAGTCATCGATGACGAGCTGATCCCCGGGTGGAAAACCCGTGACCGTGGTGCAGTCCGGCGCCATGACGTCGATGTCGATGCCAGCCTGCGGCACCACGGGGCCGGACATCGGCGCGTTGTCGGGGTCGCAGGCGAAGCTGATGGGGCCGCCGCTATCACTGCCTCCGCTGTCGCCCGTGTCATCGGTCGCTTCGCCATCGGTCGCTTCGCCATCGGTATCGATGCTCAGCGTGTCTTCCTCGCCCTCGGTGTCTCCGGAGGTGCCGCCCGTGTCGGTTCCCGGTGTGGTCACCGGCCCCCCCGGTTCCGGCAGCGGCTCGACGGTTGGAGTGGGTGATGGAAGCTCGGTGATCTGCCGGATGAACCCTGCGTCCACTGCGGCCGCCGTGGCGCAGCCCTGGCTACTTTCATCCTGCCGACGCCTCTCGAGTTCCTCCTCGATCTGCATGTCGACGACCCTCTCGGCGATCGTCTTCTTGCTGGTGACCTCGTGCGCGAGCACCGTGACGACCTGCTCGAGGCCATCGCGCGACGTGATCTCGAGATCGAACACCTCCCCTCCCTCCGACTCCGGAGTGCCGTCGGCCGGGTTGGCCTGCAAGTAGGCGCTGACCCGCTGAGACAGTGCCTGTCCGTTGCCATCGAGCATCTGTTGGACCACCGTGTTGGCAGCGGACAGCGGCGGGGTCAGATCGGCAGCCTGGGGATCGATCGGCGAGCTCGAGGATCGCGGCTCGGGGTCGCCGTGGTTGATGACCACGGGCATCAGGCCGGGCCGAGGACGTACGACCTCCTGGCCGTTGACATTGGCCACCTCGAGATTGGAGTCGGCCTGGACCAACAGGCGGGCGATGGTGTGGATGAGGAACATCGTGCGCACGACCCTCAGCACGCCGGGATCGGGCGTCGACACGTTGCCGCCGGCATCGCGCACCTCGGTCAGCTCCACGAGGCACTCGAGCAGTGTGTTGATCTTCTTGAGGTTGAGCAGGATGACCGCGCGATCGCCCGGGCGGATCTTGGCCTTGGTCTCCGCGAAGAAGGTCCCCGCGAAGTCCTTGCCCACCCGGATCTCCAGGGTCTTGTCGTCGTTGGCCGTTGCGTTGGTCACCAACGTGTCCGCAGCCTCCGACGCCGACAGCTCGTCGGCGGGGGCAACGGGGAAACCCAGCGTCGAGTTCAGCATGGTGAAGATCGCGGTGAATGCTTGAAGGGCGTCGGCATCGTCGGCGTCCTCGACCACCGTCCCGTCCTCACGGGTGATCACGTTGGTGGTGATGAGGATGGTCCTGCCGTTGTGGTCGAACTCGAGCAGCGTCTTTTGGCTGATCGTGAAGTTCATGTCACGGAACTCGAGCCGGCTGCGGGCGTCGTCGGCCTGACTTGGCGCCGAGCGAACACAAAGGGGCAGCACGAACAGCGCGCCGAGCCATGCGCGCATGATGGAGGTATCGAGCAGTCTCATGGCCGTTTCCTTCACTGCGGACGCGCGAGGGTGGAGATGCTGGCGACCTCCACGGCAGGAGCCGCGGGGGCCAGCTGAAGGGACTCACGACCGGCGACGAACCCCACCCAGTGGAACTGGGCCGGAATCTCCTCGGAGCGAGCGTCGATGACGATCAGCGCGGAGTCCTCGGTCGGCCCGGGCTCGACGGTGACGGAGCCCGCGTCGCTCGTGAGCGCGCCGCCCTGGCAGCGCGCCGAGATCTGCATCTGTGGATCCATGACCCCGAAGATCGGCTCCTCGGAGACCGTATCGAAGCTCAGGTCCGGATCGATGTAGATGCCGTACAGCGTCGGATCGTCGGACTCTTCACACCGCGGCTCGCCCTCCACTTCCAGGCCAATCCGAACCCACGCAATGCCGTCGGCGCGGCCAAGTGGCACATGCTGCACAGTCGCGGACAACAACACCGGGGGCGCCTGGCTGCGGTCTTCGCTACTACAAGCAAGACCTGCCGAGCTCGCTACGGCAAACGCAGCAACCTGCACAATGGACCATGAACACGAGGGAACGAATAGTCGTCGACTCACGATGATACTCCCAGGAAGATGACAGCCCGCATGGAGTGCTCGTGGCGAGCCTGCGGGCCCAGCACCCAGCTAACCAGGCCGCGTGGGCAGCGACGACTTAATCGGGGTTAAATCTCCCCGCTCGCATCCATTTCACGACGCTTTCAGGCGCAACCGCCTGGTCGCACACGGAAGGCACGCCGACACTCGATGTAGGGGACTGTCGCCCCTCACTCGGGTCGGCGACTCAGCGGACGAACACGACTGCGAATGCGGGGATGTTCACCGATGCCACCCGAGGGTCGCATCCTGCGAAGTTGCCGGTCGGATCGCCGCTGACCGAGCAGTTGGCCATCACCGTGGTACCGGAGAGTCCACCGATGCCCAGACGGGAGTCGGCGAGGCCGCAACCGTTGAATTCGTTGGCGATGATCCCGATGCGCTGCGCGACGGCGTCGTCGATGCTCCCGACGTCGGACTCGACGTTGAACCCCTCACGGTTGCACTGCTGTTGGAGGCTCGAGTCATCGATGAGGCCAAGCCACGCGCTGCGCCCGAGATTCGTCGACACGTAGTCACCGGGTGCCATGAGGTCGAAGAGCGAGCTGTCACTGGTCGTGATGACCGCGACATTGAGATCGATCGGGCTCGGGTCCGCACCGATCGGCGCCTCCATTCCAATGAGGACTTCGTCGAACGAGACCTCGGACCAGCTGGCCAAGCGAGCCTCGACCCGATCCAGATCCGGCGATGCCGTGTTGAACGTCGCCGCATTGGACCACAGCGGCGAGTCCCATGCGAACGTCGGGCTGGAGCCGAGGGCCTTGAGCACCAAGGTCCAGCCTCCTCCGCTGTAGTCCATGTCGCAATACGCCGGGTACGTGGACCCGTCGCTTGCCTCGAGCTGGTAGACACCGCTAGGCAGCACATCGCCCTCGTCCAGCTCCTCGAGCACGCGGCACGATGCCACCGAGACGCAGTCTCCTTCGAGGCACACCTGGCCGACACACGCCGCCGGCGTGCACCCCTGCTCGCCGGTCGAGTCGGCAGCGCTCGTCGAGGTGGTGGCCGAGATACTGCTGGTGCCCGAGTAGGCACCGGTCCCCGTGAGCGTGCCGTCCCCCGTCGCCGCGGAGGTCGTAGCGGGGTTGTTGCCGCCGGTCAGCGCGGCCGAGTCGGTCCCCGTGGTCGACGCCGACTGCCCGCCATCGCTCGGCTCCATGACCTCGGGGGGCAGCGGGGAGCACCCCAGCCCGAGCAGCGCCAACACCAGCGATGAGACGCGAACGGTCATGATCCGATGGTAGGCGATCGACAGCCCGACCTCGACCGAAATGGTGCGACGGCTCGGATTTACGGGCCACCCCGACGCGCAATTGCCGAGCTCGGCTCCGTCAGAACAACGGGACGTCGCCCGCCGAGCTCGGTGTCTCGTCGTCTCCGATGGTCGCCGTGTTGCCGTAGCCCAAGCGCCCGTCAATGCCCAGACCCCAGCAGCGGACCGCGCCCGACCACATCAGGGCGCACGTGTGCGAGTCACCTGCAGCCAGCTGCAGCACGGGCCCGCCAACATCGACGTCACCCGCAGAGTACGGGGTCTCGTCGTCCCCGATGACATCCGTATTGCCGTAGCCCAGCTGGCCATCGGTACCATCGCCCCAGCACCGCACCACGCTACCCGAGATCAGCGCACAGGTGTGATTACCGCCCGCCACGACCTGCGTCACGCTCTCGCCCAGCATGTCCTCGGCGACCATCACCGCCCCCACGGGCATCTCGTCGTCGCCGATCTGGGCGTTGTTCCCGTAGCCCAAGCCGCCGCCCGCGATCTGGCCCCAGCACCAGACCGACCCCGTGCTCGTGAGCACGCAAGTGTGGTTGCCGCCCGCCACGATGGAGTCTGCGGGAGGAACGTTGACCTCGCCGACGCCACTGGGCAGCTCGTTGTCACCGATCCACTCCGGGTTGCCGTAGCCAAGCGCGCCATCGGTCGCGTACCCCCAGCATCGAATCGCGCCCGTGCTGAGTCGAGCACACGTATGCCGAGCCCCCGCCGCGAGCTCGACCACATCCCCCGGCACGTCGACCAGGCCCGCCGAGGCGACCAGCTCGTTGTCGCCGATCGTGTCGTAGTTGCCGTAGCCCAGCTCGCCGAAATCGGAGCTGCCCCAGCACGCCACTTCGCCATCGTCGTACGCCGCACATGCATGTCGGGCGCCCGTCGCGATTGCAACGATCACCCCGACCGCGAGGCTGTTGTCCCCCGCGGTGCTGGGGAGTTCATCATCCCCGATGTCGAAGAAGTTGCCGTAGCCCAGCTGCCCCCGCTCGTTGCGTCCCCAGCAACGCACGGCATCGTCGACGGTCAGCCCGCACGTGAAGCCATCACCCGCCGAGGTCGTCGTGACCCCGACACCGACACCCGCCGGCCCCACGCTCGCGGGCGTCTCGTTGTCGCCGACCACATCGACATTGCCCAGCCCGAGCCCGCCGCCATAGTTGCCGCCCCAGCAGCGAACGACCCCGGTGTCCAAGGTTGCGCAGGTGTGGTCGTGCCCGGCCGACAACCCGACCACGACGGACTCCGTGCAGTCGTTGTCACAGCCGTTGCCGTCTTCCCCATCGCCGTCGTCGCATTCCTCGCCCAGCTCCACCACGCCATCACCACAGCCCACGGGCTCCCCCGAAGACGAGCTGCCGTCCTGCCCAGTCGACGACTCGCCTGCGCTCGACGTCGTGTCCTCGCCGACCGTCGTGCCGCTCGACGTCGAGTCGCCTCCACCCGATGACGTCTCGGCCGAGCCCGTGCTGCTCTCGCTCGATTCGCTCGTCGTGGTCGACCCATCGGCGGTCGACGTACAACGCCCGTCATCGCATGGTGGCGCCTGTGCTCCGTCGTCTCCGCACGCAGCACCTACCCATAGCCACGCGGCGCACCCGGCTCGTATCGCTCGTATCGTCATCACCAAGTGCCCCCATGCCGATGTTCAGCCACGAGTATGGCACGACGCAGACGCGCGTAGACGAGCAGGGCATTGCCTCTCCCGCTCAACGTCATCCTCGTTTCACAGCGACGACGAGGACCGAGCCTCGCAGACGGGGAGCTCTCCGCCGAGCGACGGTGAGCCGCTCAGTCGTGCGCGACGCGAAGCGCCCGGCGTCGTGGCGCGATGTCCTCGGCGTACCGAGACAGCTGCGCCTGGGGAACCCCGGCCCCGACCCGCGGGGCGCGGGCACTGCCCTTGGCCAGCAGCAGCATGGGGTCGACGGTCTTCGGCTCACCTCCGGTGGGCTGCCACAGCTCCAGGCGGAGGCGGTCGTGCGGGGTGCGACCGGAGTGACCGGCCAGCGCGATGATCTGCCCTTGGTCGACCTCGGTGCCGAGGTCGAGGCTGCCCACCGTACGCAGCAGGTGAGCGTAGCGGACGACGGTATCGTCCGAGAGTTCGAGATCGAGGTATTGCCCCCGCTCGGCGTCACGACCGATGTCCACGATGATCCCATCGGCCACGGCCACCAGGGGTGCGCCCTGCGGCAGGCGATAGGCGGCACCCACCCGGCCTTCCACCACCTCGAGCGACGGCGGCAGCATGCCGCGAGCGGCTGGCGCGACGCGGTGATAGCCGACGGGCGATCGCAGCAGCGCACGGCGAATGGGGCGCCCCTTGGCATCGAAGGTGCTGGCGGGCGCCCCTTCGGGCTTGTAGGCGAAGTGCTCGACGCGGGTGGCCACGCCGGAGAAACGCAGCGCCAAGATCGTGCCGTAACGATGGAAGTTGCGACCCAACCAGCGTTTCTCGACGACCACCGTCAGCTCGTCCTCGGGGCGAGCCTCGGTCATGAAGTCGACGTCGGCCCCCAGCTTCGCGGCGATGGCATGGGCCAGCTCGGGCTTTTCATCGGCCGCCTCCACGGCCGCGCTCAGGTCGGCACTGCGACCCAGCGTCAGCGCGATCACTTCCACGTCGCTGCGCAGCGGGTGCTGCAGGTTGCGAACCTTGAATCCTCCCGAGGCCTCGCTGTCGCGGCACGCCTGGAGCACGTGGCCCTCGGCCAGCTCCAGCTCGAGCGCTCGCACGCCGCCGAGGCGGTCCATGGCCACGCGTACGGGCGCACCACTGCCCCCCAGCAGGCTCAGGTCCACGTGCGGACGCACGTTGGTCTCGATGGTGTCGATCTCGGTGCCGTCGATGCCCAGCTGCAGCAGGGCCAGCCGCAGCGTGAAGCCGCGGCTAAGGGTTGCCCGGAGGTGGACCAGATCGTCCAGGCCCTCGAAGATGCGAACCGGATCCCCGGAGCAAGCCTGCGCGGGTGGGCTGGCCACGGGCGGCAGGGGCCCGGAGTGGTCGCCGCCAATGACGGCCGCGGGCGTGCTACCGAAGCTGGCCAGCGCGCCCTCACCCCGCCACAGGAACACATAGGCGTTCACCAGGGCCAACATCGTGATGAGCAGCGCGGTGCGATTTCTCGCCTTGCGCTCGGCCACCGTCAACGCCTTGCGCTCGCGGCGAGCCGCGCGCGAGGTCCCCTTCGAGGTGGCGGGATCCACCCGTCGGTTGGAGCTGCGCCGCTTGGGACGAGCAGGACGGGCCGCAGCAAGCCGCTGTGTGCGCGACTTGCCCTTGGATTTGGCCTTCGTCTTGGTCTTGGGGCGTCGGGTAGAGCGAGGCACGGGTACAGGCGCGGGTTGGGGGCCACCCGAGGCGGATGGGGGCCCGTAGTCCTCGCTAGCAGAAAAGGCCCCCATGGCTGAAAAAACCCGCGACAAACGCCCCTCGGATTTTGCTATGTGGGGCTGGCCGTGGATCCCATCTATCGCAGCGAGCTCAACCGCGACGTGCCTCCCGCGCGCACAGGCGAGTTCTCCCCGGTGAACATCGGGCCCATGAAGATCTGGCCGCCCGTGGTGCTCGCCCCCATGGCCGGGGTCACCAACTATCCGTTTCGCTCGATCTGCCGCAGGTTCGGGGCGGGGCTGTACGTCAGCGAGATGATCACGGCCCGGCCGTTGGTCGAGGGCAACCGCAAGACGCTGCGTCTGGCCGACTTTGGCGAGGAGGAGACGCCCCGGAGCCTTCAGCTGTACGGGATCGACCCGCACTACGTCCACGAAGCGGTCCGCCGCCTCGTGGGTGAGGGTCGTGTCGACCACATCGACATGAACTTCGGCTGCCCGGTTCGCAAGGTGACCCGACGCGGTGGAGGAGCTGCGATCCCCATCAAGCCCCGGCTGCTCCGCAGTATCGTGCGCGCCGCGGTCAAGGCCGCCGAGGACGTCCCGGTGACCATCAAGTTTCGGATCGGGGTCAACGACGAGTATCGGAGCTCACCGCTGTCGGGCGTCATTGGGGAAGAAGAGGGCTGTGCGGCCGTCGCCCTGCACGCCCGGACCGCCGCCCAGCTCTACGACGGCGAGGCCCGCTGGGAGGCGATAGCCGAGCTCAAGCAGGCCGTGCGCAGCATTCCGGTGTTCGGCAACGGCGACATCTGGGAAGCGGGCGACGCCCTCCGGATGATGCGACAGACCGGCTGCGATGGCGTGGTGGTGGGTCGCGGATGTCTGGGACGCCCGTGGCTGTTCCGCGACCTCGCCGAGGTATTCGATGGTCGCGAGCCCCCCAACCCACCACGACTGGGTGAAGTGGTCGAGGTGATGCTGGAGCATGTTCAGCGCATGTGTGCGTGGATCGGCGAGACCAACGGCGTCCGGATGTTCCGGCGACACGCCGGCTGGTACACCAAGGGCTTCCGCGGCAGCTCCCGCCTTCGCCAGGCGTTGATGCAGGCCACGACCTTGCAGCAGCTGCGGGACACGCTCGGCCAGCTCGACACGCAAGAGCCCTTCCCTCCCACGGCCATGCGCGTGCCTCGGGGCAAGACCGGCGGCACGCAAAAGGTCACGCTGCCGGTCGGGTACCTGGACGACCTCGACGACGACACGCCCCCGTGCGCCGCGGCCGAGGACGCGACCTCGGGCGGCTGAGCGGCGGCCTACCGAGAGAGCCTACAGCGACGCCGGAGCGGGGGACGGGCCGCATCGCGGCGGCGCAGGCCGTGCTGTGGTTCACCGACGACGTCGGCGGCGGCGGAAGGCCATCACGAACATCGGCAGGGCCACCAGCGGCGGCAACAAGCGCAGCACCTCGAGCGCCCACGCCTTCCAGTCGCGCTGCGGCGGCGATGAGACGGTGACGGTGGAGCGGACCTCCACCACGTCGCCAGTGGCCTCGACCGGTGGCGGGATCACCTCGATTTCTTCGACGGCAGCCGGCGGCGTGCCCTCGATCGCACACGACAGCCCCAGGGACGGCAGCGTCTGGCCGCTGGCCTGCGCGGCCCGAGTGACGAGGGTGAGCAGCTCGTGGCGACGACACGAGGGGTCATCGCCCAGGGCTTCGCGGGCCAATGCGCGAGCCGAGGCCCAGGTTGTCTGGCCCGCGTACTCCGATTGGCGCAGCAGCATCCCAAACGAAGCGACCGCGGCCGAGAACCGAAAGTCGTCGGTCGTGGCGTCGAGTGACTTGGCGGCCGCAACGACGGGCAACGTCAGCAGCGTGCTGCGCTTGCCCGCGGGCGCCTTGTAGCGCAGTGCAACCGACATCCACGGGGCCTGCTCCGAGGCCCCCGCGACCGGCTCCACCTCGTACAGGGCCGTCACGGTGTGTCCGGCCCCGATCTCTCCTGCATCCTTGGCGTCGTCGGCGAAGTCTCGATGCGCAAGCCGACGGTTTTCGTAGCCCACCAGGCGGTAGTTCCGGACCCGAGCCGGATCCATCGCGACCTGGATCTTCACATCCTTGGCGATCGTGACCAGCGTGGCTCCGGCCTCCTCCACCAGCACCTTGTGCGCCTCGGCAAAGCCGTCGATATACGCGTAGTTGCCGTTGCCCTTGTCGGCCAGCTGCTCCATCGTGTGGTCGCGGTGACCGAGGCCGTAGCCCAACACCGACAGCTCGACCCCGCTGCGTCGCTTGGCCTCGATGAGCTCGAGCAACGCTTCGTGGGACGAGGTCCCGACGTTGAAATCGCCATCGGTCGCCAAGATCACCCGATTGATGCCTCCTTCGATGAAGGCCTCCTGCGCCAGCGCGTAGGCCTGCTCGATGCCCGCCTCGCCATTGGTTCCGCCTCCGGAGCCCATCTGGTCGAGGGCCGCGATGATCGCCCCCTTGTTGGCCCCCGAGGTGGGCGCCAGCGCCGTGCCTGCGCTCCCGGCATAGAGGACCACCGAGATCCGATCGTCCGCGCGCAAGGTCTA
>JAHZJA010000700.1 GCA_022601155.1 Deltaproteobacteria bacterium
CGAGACCCCGCCGAATCTCCTCCAGCGTGGCGGGCTCGGTGCCTTCGCGCTCGAGCAACGTGATGTGCGATCGTCCGACCACCTCGCCCAGAGAGAAGCCCGTCATCGTGGTGAAGGCGTGGTTGACCCACTCGATCTGCCCCCGGCCGTTGGTGATCAGCACCGAGGTGTCGGTCTTCTCGGCGACCAGCGACAACGTCTCCAGGTGGGCATCGGCTCGGCGCTGGGCAGAGGCGTCGCGCACGAGCACGAGCACCTCCACCCCATCGTGGGCGTGGTTGGAGCTGGCCGAGAACTCCGCGACGAAGGAGCCGCCGGCCTGCCGCTGCAGGGGCAAGTGACGGTGGCAGCTGCCCAGCTCGACGGTCTCGCGCGCGACCTGCTGCAGCGTCTCGAGCGTGACCGCGTCGAGCGCAGAGGGGCCGCCTTCGTCGAGCCCCAGAAGATTGTGGGCCGCAGGGTTGCTGTCGAGTAGCCGGCCCTCGGCGTCGAGGATCATGAAGGCGTGCGTGGAGGTGTGGAGCAGGCGACGGCTGCGTCGCTCGCTCGTCCGGAGCTCGCGTTCGAGTACGTGCTGCCGCGTGACGTCGAACGCGAAGACATCGGTGTATCCGCGGGCCGGAGCCGCGACCAACGCGAACTCGCGGTCGCCGATCTGGATCGAGGGCAGTGGTGTGCCCCCGCCGTCGGTCGGGATGTGGTCTCGAATGCACGCGGGAGCGGGGTCACCGGGCCGAATGCCCCACACATCCAGCAACGAAGCCGAGGCCCGGTTGGCGAGCAACAACCGACCGTCGGAAGCGATCCGGAGCACCGGTTCGTCGCTGTCCGCCCCCACCACGGGCCGAGGGCCCCGCGTACGAACGGCGCGCTCGACAGCCAGCGCCAGCACGGGTGCATAGCGTCGCAGCGCGGGTAGGTCCTCGCGGGCAAAGCGGCGCGGCTGCTCGTGGCCCAGCACCAACGCGGAGTGGAAGCCGCTGGTCGGCAGCGGCAACACGACCATCGAGCGCGGTCCTCTGCACACCCCCACCGGACGGTCACTGAAGATTCTCGCGAAGCGGATCGGGCCCCGCTCGAGTCGGTCGTCGTTCGGCTGGAACACCGGGGGCCCGGCGCTGCTGGCCAGCACATGACGAACCCCGGGTGCGAGCACCTGCACCATCGCGTGCTCGAACTCCACCATGCGACCGATGATCTCGAACGAAGCAACGAGCTGGCCGTTGGGCTCGGTCTCCGAGGACGCCAGGCAGATACCATCGAGTACAGACTCCAGGACACGCCGCTGCGTGTCCTCGGAGTCACGTGCGCGTTGGAGTTCGATCAACGCCTCGCGCAGTGCTTCGATGCTGCCGCTCACCCGAGTTTGGTATAGCCCGTCGATCCGTTCCATGCCGGACAGACCCATGTCCCGACGCAGGCCAGGGCACGCCCTGACACGGACCGCTTGGTGATGCTCGACCATCACCTGCCTCCACCGTGGACCGGGTGACCCTCCAAGGGTCGGCCGCGATCGTCTCCGTTTGGATCAACCCGGCGACACGACGGCGGCCGGATGGTTGGCGATGACCCACTGCTCGGTGCGTTGCATCAGCATCTCCAGCTCGCCCGCCACGGTACGGGCACCGGCCGCGTCTTCGGCACGGGCCGCCGCCTCCAGGCGTGCCCCGGCGTCACTGATCGCAGGGAAGCCGTAGGAGGTCCCGGTCCCCTTGAAGTTGTGGCCGATCCTGGCGATCTCGGGCAGCCGCTGTTGTTCACACAGGGCAGCGAGCTCATCCACATCCCGCCGCCGCGCTGCGATGAACGCTGGGAGCAGGTCGCGAACGTCGGGATCGAGCGTGTCGATCGACGGGAATCCATCGTCCGCTGGCGGGCCAGCAGACAACAGCTCGGGCGCCAGCTCCTTCGCGGGCGCCGGGTCGCCTCGGGTTGCCCACGACTCGGCCATGGCCACGAGATCTCGCTGGGAGATCGGCTTGGCGACGCACTCGTCGATCCCGGCCTCCAGCGCACGGCGGCGGAACACGGGCACGGCGTGGGCCGTGATCGCCACGATCGGCACGCGCCGTCGACCGTGGGCCAGCTCGTATTCGCGGATCCCGTTGGCGGTGTCGAGGCCGTCGACCCGCGGCATCTCGATGTCGAGCAAGATGACGTCGTACTCGGTCGACCACACCGCCGACAGCGCCGACAGCCCATCGGTGGCTTCGTCTACCTGATGCCCCGCGCGCGTCAAGGCGAGCCGGGCCAGCACCATGTTGTCGGGGTTGTCCTCGGCGACCAGGATTCGCAGAGGCTTGGCGGCAGTCGTCACCGCTTCGGCTGCGTCCTCGGCTCCTGCTACGTCTGGCTCCGTGAGCGCAACCGCTGCGCCCTGCGTGGAATCGGCCGGCGCCTCCTCGGCTTGCGGTGCAGGATCGACCACGGCCGCCGACAGCCGCACCGTGAACAGCGCCCCTTGCCCTGGCTCGCTGTCGACCTCGATCGTCCCCCCCATCAACTCGACGAGGTGCTGGCTGATGCTCAGGCCGAGCCCCGCCCCGCCGTGCCTTCGCGTGGTGGTGGAGTCGACCTGGAAGAATCGCTCGAACAACCGGGAGTGATAGTGGATGGGGATTCCGGCTCCGGTATCGGCCACCGACAGCTGAAGCTGCACGGAGCCCTCGTCGCGACCGGCAACCTCCAGGCTCACATCCACCGAACCGCTCTCTGTGAACTTGATCGCGTTGCTCAGCAAGTGCACCACGACCTGCCGCATGCGCGGGCCATCGAGACAGACCCACGGCGGGACCGAGGGGTCGACGCTTGCACGCAGTGCCAGCCCCTTGAGCTCCGCCCGAGCTGCGGCCTCCGCCGCGGCATCTTCGACCAGCTGCGCCAACGCGACGGGCCGAGGCTCGAGCGTGACCTCCTCTGCGTCGAACTTGGTCGTCTCGAGCATGTCCTCGATGAGCTGACGGAGCAGCTCGGCGTTGACCCCGATCCGGTGCACCCATCCTGCGCGCTCGTCTTCCGACAGCGCCGAGCCCGTCAGCGCCGTCATCCCCAGGATGGCGTTGAGCGGGGTGCGGATCTCGTGACTCATCACCGCGAGGAAGTCACTGCGAGCGCGACGTTCGGCCTCGGCCGCGCCGCGCAGCTCGGTATGGTCCTGCACGACGGCAGCGATATGACGCGCAGCACCGTTGGGCTCCCGCTCCAGCTCCAGCGACATTCGGAGCCACCGCAGGCCACGTTCATCGGTGCGCACGCGATGGTCGACGCACGCCGCTCCGCGAGACACACACTGCTCCACGGCCTTGTTCAGGCTCGGGATGTCATCGGGGTGAACCCGCGCGGTATAGGCATCGAAGCCGTCGACGACCTCGGCCGCCTCCACGCCCACCACCTGGGCCAGATTGGGGCTGACGAACGACGCCCGCAGCGGCACCTGTGGCGCCAGGGTGAGCACGACAGCCCCGGTGGCCCCCAGCACGTGATCGAGCAACCCGGCGGTGTCCGGGCGGGCGCCACCCGGCTCCGGCTCGCTCGACGGCCCATCGTGGGACGCGGTGCAATCGCCACCTTCGGGTGTCGGCGGAGGCGTCGCGGCCGTGCGACCGTGCTGAAGAAGGTAGATCACATCGGCCGTCGAGTCGTGGACGGCGTAGTCAGCCAGCGAGACGCCGCTGGCCCGCAGCGCTTCCGCCGATCCCAGCCACGGTGAGCCGACGAACATCACGCCGTCGTGGCCGGGCGAGTCCATCAGCTGACCGCGCAGTTCCACTCCGGTGCTCCGCAGTCGCAGGACCACCCGAATGCCCACGGCGGCGCGCAGCGCCCTCACCTCGCGAGGGATTGCCGGATACACGAGCTTGAGGTGCTCGAACGCATCGACGCCCGCCTGCAGTGCAGGCGCGAGCCGGCGCAGGGAGGGGCCCACGTCGACGACCTGCAGCGCATTGCCGAGCAACAATCGAAACGGGAACAACCGATCGAGCGCTTCGCCCCCGAGGACACACTCGGCCGACGCGGGTTCTTTGATGGGCAACACGGTGAGGCCTGCCATATTCATCTTGGGGATGCGATCACTCTCAAAGCAAGGCTTGGGCCACAAGGAACCGGGTCGCATTGGGAATCACCCAGTCTCACAATGGAACGACAAACTCGATCGATCCGAGACACACTCCATCTCGAAGTGAGACGTGCGATGCAAGTGGATTCGTCGGCACGGTTCATACTGAGACTCCGAGTGACCCCAGATGCATGAGCCCCGTCCAGATGAACCCAGCTCCGACCGCGACGAAGCACTAGTCCTGGTCGTCGACGACGATGAGGTCGCATCGCAGCTGGTCGCACGCTGGCTCGAGCGCGAGGGGTTCCAGTGCCAAGTTCACGGGTCGGCAGAGTCGCTGCTTCAGGGCCTGTCGCAGTCCCTTCCCGACGCGATCTGTCTCGATCTGGGACTTCCTGGGATGAGCGGCCTCGATGCCATGGAGCTCGTACGCCAGCGACATCGCACCGTCCCGATCGTCGTGCTCACCGCCGAGCGCTCACCCGGCACGGTCGTCACCGCCATGCGGGCCGGGGCACACGACTATCTGGTCAAGCCGCTCGAGCGCATCAAGGTCACCACCACCGTCCGCAACGCGGTCGAGCACCACCGGCTCGAGTCTCAAGTGCGGCAGCTCCGTCGCGATGCGGAGCACGCCGAGTTTGCGGGCATCGTGGGGCGATCGGCCGCCATCCGCAGCCTCTTTCGCCAGCTCGACCGGATCGCGGCCAGCGACATCACCGTGTTGGTGCAGGGCGAAAGTGGGACGGGCAAGGAGCTTGTCGCCCGTGCCATCCACGACAACAGTGCACGCCGCCGCGGGCCACTGGTCGCCGTCAACTGCGCTGCGATTCCCGAGTCCCTGCAAGACTCCGCATTGTTCGGCCACGAAAAGGGCGCCTTCACCGGAGCCGATCAGGCACGACCCGGGCGCTTCGAACAGGCCAACGGCGGCACGCTGTTCCTCGACGAGGTCGCCGAGCTGTCGTCAGAGCTCCAGGCCAAGCTGCTGCGTGTGCTCCAAGAGCGAAAATTCGAGCGGGTCGGCGGTCGTACGATCCTGACCTCCGACTTTCGCCTCGTGGCGGCCACCCATCGGGATCTGGCCGCGATGGTCAAGGAAGGCAAGTTCCGCGAGGACCTGTTCTTCCGTCTCGCGGTGCTCGAGCTGCACGTACCTCCCCTGCGCGAGCGGGAGGGTGATGTCCCGCTGTTGGTCAACGCCTTACTCGAGAAGATGGCCCACGAAGCGGGGCGCGAGTGTCCAAAGGTAGCCCCCGCCGCGATGGAGCTGATGCTTCGACACTCGTGGCGCGGCAACGTTCGCGAGCTGCACAACTCCCTGCAGCGTGCCTTCGTGGTGTGCGAGGGCGGCGTCATCCAGATCAACGACCTGCCGCCGCGGATGCTTCAAGACGACGCTGCGGACGATCCCAGCCGCGATACGCGGAGTGCACCATCCACCCCGAGCGCAGGCCCGTCCACGTCCGTGGCAGCCCCGGCCGCCCTCCCCAACCTGGCCGGGGCATCGATGGTGGAGATCGAGCGAGCGGCCATCGAGGCCGCGATGGCCTCGGCCGGAGGCAACCTCTCCGAAGTCACCCGCCGCTTGGGCATCGGTCGCGCCACCTTGTACCGCCGGCTCAAGAAGTACGGACTGCGGTAGCGCGTCGGCGCGGCGCCAGGCCTCGACCGAGCCCGCGCAATGAGAACACCCAGGCGAGCCCTGACGTCGGGGTCGTCTCGATCGTCGGCGGCGCGATCGCGGCTCCGACCAGAGCCGATGACAACCGCCAAGCTCGGCGCAACGACGACAGCGAGACGACCACCGACGTTGCAATCGGGGTCGTCTCGATCGTTCGCATACGGTCGCGGCCCCGGCTGGAGCCGATGGATCCCGCCGTGCTCAGGACGCTATCGCGACCAGAGCCGGCTGCGTCCCGGTCGACCGTCCCGTCCGCTTCTTGCGCTGGCGTAGCCCCCCACGCAGCGCAAGAAGCGGAAGGTTGGGCTCGTCTGCTCCGTGGTCGGCCATGGCGGCGAAGCCCGGCACGATGTCGGTGATCATGGGCAGGCCGATGAAGTCACCGCGGAACATCACGGTGGCAGCACCGTGGAGATCGATCGCTTCCGCCGCCTGGGTGGCGAAGCGCGTGAGCATGTCGGCCATGGTGCCGGGCTCGATCGTCAGCAGATGGACGCCCTCGCGGACCCGAGCCTTGGCACACACCGTACCGTCAGCGTCGCGCAGCAGGTCGACCTGGTAGTTGCCCTCGGGCAGGTGCTCGACGAACATCGTGTCGGCTCCGCCCTCCCCCGACTCCAGCTCCTCGGGCCGGGCTCGGCGACTGCCGCGCTCGTCGGATGCATCGAGGGGGCGAACCATCCACTCGCCCGCAGGCACCGACTGTCCCGTTCCCGAACGGTAGACCTCGGGGACCGGGGCATAGTGGGAGACCGTCTCGTTGAGCGTCCAACGGTTGGAGCAGCGCTCCACGGTCTCGTCGCTGGGGGCAATGACCAGCAACCCGGCCCGCTCGAACGCCTTGCCCATCGGCAGCAATGCGGCGAACTCTTCATGGCTCGTGGGCATGACCACCCGTGCCCCCAGCAGCCGGGCCGCCCACAGGACCGCGTGACCATATTGAGGATCGGAGGCCGGCGGCAGCACATGACCGTCGGAGCAGCGCGTCGGGTCCCCGACCGTGCCTCCTGCGGCCGACATCCCCTTGACCACCTCGGCCGAGATGCCGCTGCTCCTGAGCCCCTCCGTCACACGTCGGACAGCCGTTGGCTCCGATCCCGTCACGAAGATTCTCTGCCGAGGCTTGTTGGTGCTCACCAGGTAGCGTCCGTGGTTGGCGGCGGCGTCGGGACGGTTGGTGCTGTCGGCCATGGTCGGTGGTTGTGCAAGCACGGGGCCAACTCGCTCCTTTGTAGAAAGCTCCGCTGATCCGCGGTGTCGCTCTCTCGAATCCACTTCACAGAGTGTTCACCTGCGACCGAGTCGAGACAAGATCGTTCACGGGACGTCTCGCATCGAGACGATCGGCACTTGGGATCGAGACAGTCGGCGCAGGGATCGCCGAAAAACCCAACGGTCTTCGCAGGGTCAGCGTTGGCACACCCGTTGCTCTTGTTGCGCTGCGATGACCACGACCAGTGACTTCGGTGCCGCTCTCGTCCTTCCTAGCGACGCGCCTCAGCTCGATGCTGGCGCGCCGTGGAAGTCGCTGATGCAGCGGGTGATGCCCTGGGCCACACGGGCGTGGGCCTTTGGAGATGCGTTGCTTCGCCAGATGGAGCCGGCCGGCGCAACGGTGTCGGCTCCAGCCATCAGGAGCCTCCCGGAGGCCTCGGGCACGGTGATGCCCCGACCCCGCGTGGCACGGGAGCCCGTCACCGTGCTGGCCATCGGGGCGCATCCCGATGACGTGGAGATCGGCTGCGGCGGTGCGCTGGCATCCCACGTCAAGCGAGGCGACCGCGTGGTCGTGCTGACCCTGTCCGGGGGCGAGAAGGCCGGGTCCGTTCGGCAGCGGGCCAACGAGTCCAAAGCGGCCGCCAATCGCCTGGGCGCGGAGCTCGTGCTCGAGTCTCTCCCCGACACGGAGATCGCCGAGGGGCCCGAGACCATCAACGCCATCGAGCGGGTCATCAAGCGCGTCAGCCCCGATGTGGTCTACGTACATTCGGAGTCTGACCGTCATCAGGACCACCGCGCGGTGCACCGGGCCACCATGACGGCGGCACGACACGTCGCCAGCGTGTATTGCTACCAGAGCCCTTCGTCGACCACGGGATTCGAGCCCACCCGGTTCGTTCGGATCGACGAGCACATGGACACCAAGTTGGAACTCATCGAGCTGTACGCCTCTCAGGCGACGACCAGGTCGTACCTCGCACCGCGCCTCATCGAGGCGACCGCGGTGTACTGGGGGCGCTACGCCGGCGCGGGCTCGGTCGAGCCGTTCGAGGTGGTGCGCGAGCACGCCGTCATTCAATGATCCTCTCCGTCCATCCATGGTTGATGATGCTGCCGCTGGCAGCATCGAGCGCCTTCGCCGAAGCGACCGCGCCGCCATGGACCTCGTTCGATGACTCCGCCTGGGGGGGTCGCTCGGCGGTGGAGCGCTTCTCCACCGACGACTGCACACCCATGCCCGCGAGCCTGACCGACCCGGTTGCTCGCGAGGCCCTCGCGCCCGAGCCACTGCCGGGGTGCGGCCGCGTCGTGGCCGACGTCGACCAAGTGGTGGGCCTGGCGACCCCCGTCCCCGACGGTCTCCAGCGCTACCGGTCGGTGCTGGCCTCCGTCGCCAGCGAGACCGTGGTCGCGATGTGCCTGCGCAGCACGCTGGACGACGCGACGCCGCTGGCGTGTTCATGGATCGAGACCGGGTCGAAGGCGCAGTGGATCACGGCGCCCATGCCCATCGTCGAGGGCCCCGCGGCCCCCGCTCGATGGTTGACGTTCGAGGTCGTCGATGCCAGGCCGGTCTCGCTGGCGGTCGATGCGGTCACGCTGTCCGAGCGCCCGCTTCGTGGCCAGGCGGAGGCCGGCTGCAGTGTCGGCACGACCCGCCACAACCCCTGGCTCGGCCTGTTGGGTCTGCTGCTGTTGATGCGGCGCAACCGGCTTCGTTCGCAACGCCCTGGAGCAATGACGCATGCGTCTGGATGAGGACCACCACGTACACAGCACCTTCTCCGATGGCCGGCACTCGCCGCAGGAGGTCGTGCGTTCCGCCCGCTCCGTGGGCCTGCGCTGCATCGGCTTTGCCGACCACGTCCGCGCCGACACGGCGTGGCTGCCCGCCTACGTCCGCCACCTGCAGTGGCTGCGGTTCGACGGCACCATCGAGCTGGTGATCGGCGTCGAGACCAAGCTCCTCGATCCGCAGGGCACCCTCGACCTCCCCGAAGACCTCTCCGGCATCGAGCGGATCTTGGTCGCCGACCACCGACTTCCGCTGGGCGACGAGCTGCTGGGACCGCGGCAGGTTCGCGACGGCATCCGCGACGGCACCCTGGAGCGCAGCGAGGTCATCGACGCCATGCTCACCGCCTACGAGGGCTGCTTGCAGCGCTACCGCGGGGTGCAGCTGGCCCACCCACTCAGCTTCCTGGGCCGGGCCGACATCCCCGAGAGCGCCATCGATCGTGACCGACTTCGCGCCCTCGCTCGCCTGGCCGCAACGGCCGACGCGTGCATCGAGGTGAGCGAGCGGTGGCGGTGCCCCGCGGTCGAGACCGTGGAAATCTTCCGCGACGCTGGGGTGCGGGTGCGGTGCAGCAGCGATGCCCACAGCGCCGAAGCCGTCGGTCGCTACGACTACGTGCAATGGATGTCCGCATACTTTCACTGACCCGCGTGGTGGCGCTGTGTCTGTGGGCGGCGGTCATGACCGCCGCCCACAGACACAGCGCCACCACGCGGGTCAGTGAAAGTATGCGGACATCCA